>SLRI01000634.1 GCA_007131045.1 Rhodospirillales bacterium | reverse complement strand
GCGCTGCCGGACAAACGCCTCGACCAGATTACCCTGCCCGAAGTCAACCCGCATGAACCGCCACCTCCAGCTCGATTTGTCGTATCATAACAGCGGGTTGGCAGTCATGCAAAGGGCTCACGATGTAGATGTCGAGATTGGAGTGCTTGGCGAGGGCGCTCTTGATCGACTCGTCGAGGTTACCCGTGAGGCTCCCATCCATCCTCCAATAGTACTTCACCTGCCAGCCGGTCTCGCGGCCATCCGCGAAGCGCGTGAAGCACTCGACGCCGGCGTCAGCCCCGGGTCCCTTGCGAATGTGGACGGCACCCCCGGGCCGTGGTTCAAGCGCTGCCAACTGACAGCACGCTTCCTCGAACCCCTTGGCGCGGGTCCCGTCGTGTTCGCGGATTGCTCTAAAGTCGATGGGCAGCAAGGGCATCGAGGGGACCTGCGTTGAATATCTGGAAAACTCGCAGCGACAGCATTGAGACGCGGCACTTTATGCACGCTCCACGGTTGGGCGTAGTGTAGGCATTCCGCATTAGGAGACAACGAGAGACCCACGTGTCCGCCGATTCCGTGCAGCCCTACAACGACGGCTTCGAAGCCTTTGCCAAGGGCTGGGAGCAGGTCGCGTTCGAGGCGGCACATTCAGCCGTCCTGGCCCATTTATCGGCGAAGCCGGGGCTCGTCTTCGACATCGGCGCCGGCAGCGGCCGTGATGCGGCGTGGTTCGCCGGCAAGGGCTGGAGCGTCGTCGCCGTCGAGCCCGCGGATCGTCTGCGGTGGCACGCCCAGGCGCTGCATCCATCGCCCAGCATCGCCTGGGAAGCCGATCGCCTGCCCGGCCTGGAGAAGCTGCTCAAGCGCGGCGTGCTCGCCGATCTCATCTGGCTGAGTGCCGTCTGGATGCACGTCGCACCGGCCGACCGGCGCCGCGCGTTCCGCAAGCTCGTGACCCTACTCAAGCCGGGCGGCCGGCTGATCATCAGTCTGCGCCACGGGCCGCTGCCGTTCGACCGGCCGATGCATACGGTCACCAGCGACGAGGTCGAGCGGCTCGCTGTCGAGCACGGGCTGAACGTCCGGGCGGTCACGCGATCGCCTGACGCCGCCGGCCGCGCCGACATCACCTGGACCGGCATCGTCCTCGATCTCCCCGACGACGCCACCGGTGCCCTGCCGCTGGTGCGCGGGATCATCCTGCAGGATGCCAAGTCCGCCACCTACAAACTGGCGCTCTTGCGCGTCATCGCCCGCATCGCCGACCAGTCGGCCTCGTTCGCGCGCTACGCAGACGACCACGTCGAACTGCCCCTTGGCCTCGTGGCCCTCTACTGGCTGAGGATGTTCAAGCGGCTGGTCGAGGAGGACATCCCCCAGGCGCCGAGTCACCGCGGCAGGGCCGGGCTGGGTTTCGTCAAGGAGGCGTTCTGGGCGATGGACGTCGCCTCCCCCTTCGAGCTTCGCCCCGGTGCGACGTTCGCGGCGCCCCGCGGCCACGCCATCGCCGCCGCGATCGGCGATGCCGCCTCGACCATCGCCACCATGCCGGCTCACTTCCTGACCTTCGCCGACAAGAGCCCGATCTTCCCGACGCGGTATGCCGGGCGCTTCAGGCTGGCACCCGGCGCCGCTCTGGCCATCGACAGCGGCTTCCTCTGGTCCTACGGCCGAACCAGCGTCCCGTTGCATCTCTGGATCGCACTCCGTCGCCTCTCTGCCTGGATCGAGCCGATGCTGCTGGCGGAGTGGACGAAGCTGATCGAGGCCTATGCGAGACGCCAGGGCCGCGAGGTGCCGCTGCAAACGATCGGCTCTGCCCTGCGCTGGATCGATCCACAGCGCGACACCCTGGAGGTGCGAAGGATCATCGCCCATCTGCTCGACGAGAAAAAGCCGATCTTCTGCGTCTGGAGCGGCGACCGAATCACCGACCTCGCCAAGGTCGATGTCGACCACTGCTTCCCATTCGCCGCCTGGCCCTGTGACGATCTCTGGAACCTCATGCCGTCGACGAAGCGGATCAACAACGAGAAGCGCGACAAGCTCGTGACGCTCGATCTGCTGCAGCGCGCCGAGAGCCGGATCGGAGATTGGTGGACGATCGCCTATCGCGATGGCCGTTTCACCCAGCGCATGACCCGCTTTGAAGAGGAAGCTCGCGGCACCCTGCCCATCGAGGAGCCGTCCCCGCCATTTGGCACCGCCGGTCCCGGCCTCGCCTTCGCCTACGATAACCGCTTCTTTACGGAGCACGCCACAGCGACCCTCCCAAGCGACGCCATCCTGGACGCGATGTGCTACCAACGGCTGAGACTTCACCAGGACCAGCAACTGACCGAGTGGGAAGGACCCCGGCGCAAGGCCTGAGCGTTGTACGCGTCAGCGCCGTCCCAGCCCGAGTGGCGACGGCTTCGAGCTGGCGGTCCTGGTGGACGGCCTGGTTGTGGGTGAGCTGGGCCTCGAGGCCGGTGAGCCGGGCTTCGAGGATCGCGACCTCGTCCTCGAGCGCCGCCAACCGTGCCCCGCTATCCGTGCAGCCCCGACCCTGTCGGCCGCGGCCCTGGTCGTCCTCATCAGGGCTGAGCACCCCGCCACCCCAGTCACCGAGCGCCGTCGCGGCCGCCCCGAAGACGGCGGCCATGGCGGCGCAGTGAGCCAGCTCTTGCGTGCAATCGGCTGGCATTTTCGGCATGCTGGGCGGCGACCGGTTGGAGATGATCGAGCATGGCCACCATCACCCGTGAGGACGAACTCATCGAGCGGCTGAAGGCGCTTTTGGCCGAGCAGCAGCCGCTCTTGGCCGCCCGGGGCGTGCGCGAGGTGTCGCTGGTGGGCTCGCGTGCCCGCGGCACGGCGGGGCCGGCGAGCGACGTCGACCTGCTCGTTGATCTGGCCCCGGATGCCACCTTCGGCCTCTTCGATCTCGTGGCCTTCGAGGAGGAGCTGGAGACCGCACTCGGCACCCGTGTCGACGTCGTCTTCAAGAGCCGCCTTCGCCCCTACGTCGCCGAGCGAATGACCCGGGACAAGGTGCGCCTGCTGTGAGCGATCCCGCCCGCATCAGGCTGGCGCTGGAGTACATGGCCGGCGAATTTTCGGTGACCGGTCGCGAGATAAAGGTTTTTTTTACTATTTTCAACCCGAGCCACGAATTCAACGGACAATTTTCCACTCCCCATCGCCAGCAGCCCGCCAACCCCCTGAAATCCCCCAAGGACCCACCAACGCCCCCGCCGCCACCACCACAAAAAAACCGCAGGGGTCCAAGGGGATGATCATCATCCCCTTGCTTCTTTTCCTACCACCCCGCGCCCGCGCTGGCCGGACGGGCGCTAGGAGCCTGTCCGAGGCATCCACTCAGGCTCCCGGGGGCCGGTCCTTCTCGCGGGCTCATCCCGGGATTGTCCAGCCGAGTTGGCCGAGAGCTCTCGGGCCAGGCGCATGAGCTCTTGCCCGATCTTTGCGCGGAAGGCCGCGGTGAAGACACGCGTCGAGCCGGCTGCGCCGATCGACAGGGTGGCGCCCGGCCCGGTCTGGCCCAGCGGTGCTGCGACCGAGCACATGCCGCGCTCGATCTCTTCGACACATTCGGCATAGCCCTGTTGCCGGACGACCTCGAGTTCGGCCTCCAGATCCTCGGGCCGGGTGAGGGTGAACTCGGTATAGGCCTTCAACCGGCCCGCCAGGTCTCGGGCCAGGAGCAGTTCTGGCGAGAACGCCGCCACTGCCTTGGCGCAGGAGCAGGCGTGCAGCGGCCGCTTGCCGAGGCCCGGATGAAGGTAGGAGACCCCGTTGTCGGGTGTCGCCACATGGATGATCTCGACCGCCCGGCCGCGCAACCGGGCGAGGAAGAAGGCAGCGCCGTGTCGGGTTGCCGCCTGCCGCAGAACAGGTGCGATGCGTTCGAGCAACGCGCGATCGGACTGGTCGCTCCGGGTGATCCGCTTCAGCCGGGTGCCGATGGCGAACCGGCCCCGGGCCACGGGCTCCAACAGCCCGGCGCCGACGAGGTCCTGAACCAACCGATACGCCGACGGTTTCGGCAGGTCCGAGTGGGCGCAGATGTCGGCCACCGTCGCCGCACCCTTCTGGCCGACGATCTCGAGAATCAGGATGAGGCGTTCGAGGTGCATCGTTTCTCATTTCACGATAT
>SLRI01000541.1 GCA_007131045.1 Rhodospirillales bacterium | reverse complement strand
TCGCCTGGGCGCCGGCACCAGGAACCGCCGACTGCCGCGCCGACTGTCGCGGTGGTGATCGGTGTGTTGCCTGCCGGCGATCGGCCGAGCTTGTAAGCGGGTGGCAAACATGGCATGTCGTCAAAGGTTTCGATCCCTTGTCGACACCGGACCGCAGACTGTGCCGTTGGGCATCGACAGAGCCGCGTCGGGCATCCTGGCCCCGGTTAGTTTTGCTGCACCACGAAGGGGCCCCATGCCACCCTCTGATTCCTCTGATTCGCGCCGGACAGTCGCCGCGTCGGTTCGCCGCTGGTACGATCAGCATGGCTGGCGGCGTGACGAGGCGACCGGCCTCTACCGCGACACCGCCACGTTCAGCGGTGCCGGCAGTCGTTCCGCCGGTGCCGCCTATTACGAGGCGGGATCTTATGAGCGGTTGAACGACCGATTTCCCGGCGGCCGCTACTTCCTCGATGCGGCGTGTGGTGCGTTGGCCCATCGTGAGTACCTGCCCTGGTCGGCCGCGTACGATGCGCGCATCTGCGTCGACATCTCCTCCCTGGCGCTCAGCGAGGCGCGCGCAAAGCTCGGGCCGCACGGTTGCTATGTCCAGGCCAACGTCGTCGAGCTTCCCCTGGCAGACGGCAGCATCGACGGCGGCCTTTCCGCCTATACGGTACAACATGTCAATGCCGACGACCAGCTGCCCGTGTTGCGGGAGTTCGTCCGGGTGCTGTCGCCGGGCTCTACCTTCGTCATCATCAGCGGCGTCGAGCCCGCCATTCGCGGCTTTTTGTACCGGGCGTTGCGCGGTCTGTTGCGCCGGTTCACCTACAAGAACAAGTCGCAGGTGACCGACCTCTACTACTTCCCCCGGACCCCCGAATGGTGGCGCAGCCGTTTCGCGGAGCTCGGCATCGCGGCCGAGGTGCAGACCATGCGGTTGCTCAGGCCGAACGAGTACCGGCTGCTTTTCGGCAGTGCGATCTGGCCGGCAAAGCTGCTGCATGCGATCGAGAAACGGTTGCCGAAGGCAACGCTGCTGCTGGCCGCCAGTGCTGTGATCACGTTGCGCAAATAGCCCTCGGACGCCGTGCCGCTGCCGAGCAACCACGACGTTCCAGCGCGACCTCTCCAGCAGAAACATCGCTGCCGGCTCAGTGAACGTAGCCGAGGCGCGCGCCGGCGTCGCCGAGCGCCCGCTTGAGCGCGCGGCGCTCGTACCAAAGTAGCCGGTTTTCCGGCTTGGCGGTCTGCGTGGCGCCGACCTGGCCGGCCGACGGGATCAGCGACAGTTCGCTCGGCGGCCGGAGGTCGGCGTCGACATGCAGACACAGCTTCTCGTGCAGGGCGGGGTCGGTCAGGTAGTCTTCGTACCGCAGCCAAAGCGCATCCACCTCTGGTGCCACTCGCTCGAGGTCGAGGGCGAGCTCCCGCCAAAGACGGCCGAACTCGCCGGCCCAGCGAATCGGGCGCTCCGGCCAGGCGTGGAAATCGCTCTTGATGTAGTGGCGAAACGAGGCGAAGGCCGCGAACGGGTCGCGCACCAGGAAAACGAACCGCGCCTTCGGAAAGAGCAGCTTGAGGTAGAGCGCATGAGCGCCGCCCAGGCGCACCTCCTTGAAGCCCCAGCGCGACCGCCCGAGGCCCTGGGTGGGTTTCGCCAGGAGCTCGATGAAGAACGCCCGATGCGCGGCGATCAGCTGTGCCGGATCGGGGTAGCTGTTGGCGATCCATGCCGCCGAGAGATCGTCGCCCTGATTGGCGACAAAGTAGTCCAAAGGGGGCCATTCGGCGGTAAACGCGCTGAGCTGGGACGCCAGCGTCGTCGTGATGCCCGACTTGGCAAAAGGCTCGCCCCATATCATCGTGTTCGGGTCGGACGTCAAAACGCGCTGCAACAGCGTCGAGCCCGAGCGCCAGCCAGCAGCGAGAAGGATGATCGGCTGCTCGTCACAGTTGAAGTCGCGTGGCTGCAAGCGCTGCCGCACATTTTGCAGCCGGGCCGTGAGGTCAGTCGCATCCGCCTCGGCCTCTGGCCCAGAAATTCGTGCGAGGAACAGCCGATAACCATCCTCCAGCAAATGGGTGAGCGTGGGCGAGCTGTCGAGAGTGCGCCGGACGACTTGGTTCCGGCCGATCCACGAGTGTTTCAGCCCGGCCAAACCGCTGGAGCGCGATGAATTGTCTCCGGCTAGCCGCCGAAGTAGTGATGCCAACACTATAGCGCATTCTCGTCGCCGGCGCGGGCGGTGCCGCCCGATCGCGTGTTCTGTTCTCGATACTGGCCGAGGGTGCGCCGCAGCTTCAACCACGCTCTTCGGCTGTAGTTGGTGAAAAAGTTGCGTGACGTTACACCCGCACAACGGATCGCCGTCGATCTGTCGACCCCGGCCAGGCGCGGGGCCTGGAGGATGTCCCAGTACATGCGCGCGATTCGCCAGCGCGATGGGCGACGCGTATCGGTAAACTTGCGCAGTTCGGCGCGGCTCAGGCCCCGGCTGACGGTTTGATGAAAACGATTGACGTAGAGCCTTTCGGGGACGTGGCGGAACGGACCGAGCATGACCATTTGCGCGAGCAGCGATCGATCCGAGCCATAATAGCTGGCGTGCAGCTGGGTCTGCTCCAAGGCAGAGGTGCGCATGACGGCGAAAATCTCGAAATGACCGCCCATGCGGTTCAAGAGATCGTCGAGGCGTCGCACCGGATCGTCCGCTTCGGCCGGGTGCGGCGGGCCGATCGTCCAGGCGGGGCGGCCGGCCTCGTCGGTGAAGCTGTCGAGCGCCGTGTCGGCGAGAAGCATCTGTGATGCGGCATGACCTTGCCGCGTGTCGTCGACCAGGACGGTCAGGGAGTGCGCCAGTACCACCTCCGGTTCCCGCTCCAGCACCGCCACGCACCGCTCGAGATACGTCGGAGCGTAGATGTCGTCGTGGGCGGCCCACTTGTAGTAGGGGGTCGAGTGGTCGATGTCCCAGACGCGGTTGAAGTTGGGGGCGGCGCCGATGTTCTCGGGGTTGCGGTGGTAGGTGAAGCGGGGGTCGCGGGCGCAGAAGGCCTGGGCGATCTCGGGCGTCTTGTCGGTCGAGGCGTTGTCGCAGATCACCACCTTGAAGCGCTCGTAGGTCTGCGCCTCGAGCGAGGACAGCATGTCGCCGAGCATCGCCTCGCCGTTGTAGACCGGCACGCCTATGGTCACCAACGGCGCTTGCCGGTTCACGGCTTCTGGCCTGCTCATGCTTTCGGGGCTGGTCATCGTTCTTCACCTTTCGAACGTCGTTTATCGCAGGTCATCGGCGGGCAACTCGCCGGTCGGCGGGGCGGGTCAGGCCTTTTCGATGTAGTATTTCTGGTGCTTGGCGCTGTAGCGCTCCGAGTCGCCGTAGGAGTACTTGGCCGCCTGCTTGAGGTCGACGAAGGAGAGCACGGCGCCGAGCACCGTGGCACCGGCCGCGGTCAGCTGCTTGAGCGCGTAGAGCACGGTCTGGCGGCGGGTCTTGCCCCAGCGGGCGACGAAGATGCTGCGATCGACGATACCGGCGATCACCGCGGCATCGGAGAGCGACAGCACCGGTGGCGAGTCGACGATGATGATGTCGTACTGTTTGCGCGCCTGGTCGAGCAGTCGCGCGAAGTGGCCGCCGACGAGCATGTCGTGCGCCGAAGGGAGGAACCTTCCGGCGGTGATCAGGTGGGTGCCGCTGTGCTGATCCTGGTAGAGCGCGTCTTCGAGGCTCGACTGGCCGGACATGACCTCGGACAGGCCGGGCGATTCGGCGACGTCGAAGGCTTTGGCGACAGTCGATTGGCGGAAGTCGGCATCGATCAGCAGCACCCGCCGGCCGGCCCTGCCGTGCAGCTGGGCGCTGGCGAGGGCGAGGCTCGACTTGCCCTCCTCGGGCTCGGCCGAAACGAACTGGATGACCGAGGCGCCGCTTCTGCCTTGCGCCATCAGCATCTTGGCGTTGAGGGCCCGCACCGCCTCGGCTGCAGCACTGTTGGGCCGATCGATCAGATAGGGGACGACGCCGTGCTTGCGTACTTGCCGATAGCGCCGGAGATCGGGCATCGAGGCGAGCACCGGCAGGCCCAGCAGTTCTTCGAGCTGCTCGGCGCTGCGGAAGACCGAATCGAACCGTTCGCGCAGCAACGCCAGGA
>SLRI01000202.1 GCA_007131045.1 Rhodospirillales bacterium | reverse complement strand
GAGAGGTAGACGTCCTGCGACATCAGCGACTGCAGCAGAAGGGGCCCTGCGGTCGGCAGATTGAGGATGATCGAGGTGATCACCGCACCCGAGACGATGAACGGCAGGATCCAGCCGAGCGTGCTGATGAAGGGGTTGATGGCGAGGCGGATCGGGTAGCGGACGAGCAGGGTTCGCTCCTTGAGACCCTTGGCCCGGGCGGTGGTGACGTAGGGTTGGTCGAGCTCGTCGAGGAGGCTGGCGCGCATCACCCGGATCAGGCTGGCGGCCGCACCCGTGCCCAGGATGATGACCGGGATCCACAAGTGCTGCAGGAGGTCGACGACGCGGCCCCACGACCAGGGCGCATTGGCATACTGCGCCGAGAACAGCCCCGAGACGTCCTGGCCGAAATAGACGACCGCGATGTACATCAGGATCAGCGCCAGGAGGAAGTTGGGGACGGCGAGGCCGATGAAGCCGATCAGCGTGAAGGTGTAGTCGCCGAACGAATACTTCTTGACCGCCGAATAGATGCCGATGGGCAGCGCGATCGCCCAGGTGAAGATCAGGGTGAAGAGCGAGAGGATGATGGTCAGGCCCATCCGCTCGCCGATCAGATCGGCAACGGGCGCCTGCCACTCGAAAGAGTAGCCGAAATCGCCCTGCAGCACGCCCCCGATCCAGTAGAAGTACTGGATCATCAGCGGCTGATCGAGGCCGAAGCGGGCGCGCATGTTGGCGAGCGTCGCTGCATCCACCGTCTCGCCCGCGGCCGAAAGCTTGGCCGCATAGCTGGTGACGAAGTCGCCGGGCGGCAGCTGGATGAGGATGAAGACGGTCAGCGAGACCAGGAACATGAACGGGATGGTGGCGAGCAAACGCCGCAAGATGAAACCCAACATGGAATAGCGCTCCCCCGAGGCCGGATGATCCGGCCGGAGCTGCCCGCAGGCGGCCCCGGCCGTGGTCGGTTGTGGTCAGTTGGCGCCGGGCGTGATCAGTTGGTGAAGGAGTACTGCTGGAGCAGCGATGGCCCTGGCGTGCCGTAAATCCAGCCGAACGGCATCTCGTCGAAGACGTTGATCATCTGCGCATTCCTGACACCGAGCTGCGGTGCCGGCTCGACGATGCCGATCACCTCGAAGGCCTCTGCCGCGAGCTCGAGAAGCTCGGCGAAGAGGGCATCGGCCTCGGCCTCGTCCGGGGTGACCCGCCACTCGTCGTAGAGGGCCAGGCGCTTCTTCATGTTCTCGGTCGGCTCCTCGCCGGCGGTGCCGCCGCTCTCGTACCAGCGCACCCATGGGATGCTCTGGCGCGACTCGAGCGGGTGGACGGCGATCAGCGCCCGGAGGTCGTGCTGCGGGTTGAGCCCGCCCGGCACGTTGTCGATGCTGATGTCGTACTCGTTGTTCTGCGCCCGGTCGTAGAAGAGCGAGCGCTCCGACGCGTTGATCACGAGCTCGACGCCGACATTGCGCCAGCTGTTGCGCACCAGCTCCAGGATCTCGCTCTGAAAGGTGTTCGCGATGCTGACGATGGCATTCAGGCTGAGGCGCCGGTTGCTGTCCGGGTAGAGGCGAAAGCCGTCGCTGTCGCGGCGCTCGAGCCCGAGCGAGTCGAGCAGCTCGTTGGCCTGAGCCTCATCGTACTCGATGTGCTGCGTGCCGAGCCTTTCGTTGTAGAGCCGGTGCTCGGGCAGCGGGCCGATCTGCCGCGGCGTGGTCTGGCCCAAGAAGACGATGTCGTTGATCTGCTCGCGGTCGATCGCGACCGAAAGGGCGACCCGGAAATCGCGATCGCGCAACAGCTCGCGCAGCTCGGCGTTCTGGGTCGACTGGTTGAGGTAGAGGCCGGCCGCATTGGCGTCGATGCTGCGCATCTCCATCACCTCGTAGCCGCCCTGCGCCATGTTGGCCATGAGCACCGGCTTGTTGGCGATGTCGGTGACGTGGCGGATCTGCAGGTCGAGCTGGCCGCCGATGGCGGAGAGCAGAATGGCCTCGAGATCGGCGATGACCGTGAACGCGAGCTCGTCGACATAGGGCAGCTGCTGGCCTTCGGTGTCGACCTGCCAGAAATAGGGGTTGCGCTCGAGAACGACGCGGGTGGCGCCGCCCGTGTAGGGCTCGGTGATCACCCAGGGATCGAGCGTTGGCCGGTCGAGATTGGCCCAGCGAGCCGGCAGCTCGATGTCGCCGCAGTACTGGCGCATCACCGTGGCCCAGTCATTGGCCCGCGCCTGGGCGATGAGGGCGTCGAGATTGTCGGCATACTTGGGATGGAACTGGCTGCAATGGTGCTTGGCGTAGAGCACCATGTGCTGGCCCAGAGGCGTGGCGAGCTCCTCGAGGAACGAGCGATAGGGGCCGGCGAAGGTCACCTTGACGGTGTGGTCGTCGAGCTTCTCGGCCTGCATCAGCTCGCCGTTGACGACGTAGCGGGACGGCGGCGACTGGAAGAAAGTGGTGTCGGGGAGCAGGTCCTCGACGAAGAACAGGATATCGTCAGCGGTGAAGGGGTGGCCGTCCGACCAGCGCATGCCGGGCCGCAGGTGGAAGACGTATTCGGACGCGTCCTCGTTGACCTCGAAGCTCTCGGCGACGTTCGGGACGACGCTCGTGAAGTCCTTGGTCCAGCGGACGAGGCCCTGGGCGCCGACGGCGCGCAGGATGGCGTTGTGGTCGGCATTGCCGCGCAGCGCCTGGCGCATCGAGCCGCCATAGCTGCCGAGGCCCTCGAGGGGCTCGACCACCTCGGGGGCGGTCGGCAGGCGCTCTTCGACGGGCGGCAACTCGCCGGCGGCGACGCGCTCGGCGAGCTCGGGCGCTTCGGTGACCTTCGCGGGGTAGGTGGCGAAGGCCGGCCCGGCGAGGGCGGTCGTGGCGAGGGCCACGGCGAGGGTGCCAGCGCTTGCGAGGCGCTTCAGCTGGATGGTTCGATCGGCAGTGGAGATGGCGACTTTGGACATGGCGGTGATCCGCTCCCTGGTGAGTTGCCCGGTTGACAGGTTGTACGACAACAAGATCACATGGCTAATTGCGAGTCAATCGGGTTTCTGCGGATTCTGATCAGAATTTTTGAGCTTGACGCCAGCATCTGCGGGGCCTACTCGTCTGGTTGTACGACAACACTATGAGCTTTCGGTGGTCGGCGAACAGCGTCCCGGCCCCGCAGCAGGACGACGAGGAGCGGTGTGATGAAGATCGAGGACGTGCGGCTGAGACGCTTTCGCTACCGCACCAACACAGAGAAGGACTCGGACGGCCACAGCCACCCGGGGCCCGAACGCGAGACCACCGGGACCCTCTTCTCCGTCCAGGCCGAGGACGGCACCGAGGGCCACATTATCGTCCCTGGTGCCGTCCTCGACGACCAGTTGCTGGCCGATTTCATCCGCCCGGTCCTGGTCGGCGCCGACCCGCTCAGGCTGGAGAAGCTCTGGCGCTCATTCTACAAGTGGCAGCGCGGCAGTGCCCAGCGGCTCACCGACCGGGTGCTGTGCGCGGTCGAGCTGGCCCTTTGGGATCTCAAGGGCAAGCTCTGCGGCCAGCCGGTATGGAAGCTCCTCGGCGGCTACCGCGACAAGGTCCCGGCCTATGGCAGCATCATGTGCGGCGACGATCTCGAGGGCGGCCTCGCCACGCCCGAGGACTACGCCCGCTTCTCCGAATGGCTGGTCAAGGAGCGCGGCTACCCGGCGGTCAAGCTCCACACCTGGATGCCGCCGATCCCGGGCGCGCCCGACGTCCGCATGGACTTCAAGGCCTGTGCCGCGGTGCGCGAGGCCGTCGGCCCCGACGTGCCGCTGATGCTCGACCCCAACCACTGGTACTCGCGCCAGGACGCCTACTGGCTCGGCCAGCGGCTCGAGGAGCTGGGCTTTCTCTGGATGGAGGAGCCGATGGAGGAAGCCTCCTTGAGCTCCTATCAATGGCTGAGCGGCAACTTGCAGAAGCTCAACATCCTCGGGCCGGAGAGCATGGACGGCAAGCACTGGACCCGGGCCGAGTGGGCCGCCAAGGGTGCCTGCGACATGATCCGCACCGGGGTCTGGGACGTGGGCGGCATCGGCCCCGCGATGAAATGCGCGCATTTGGCCGAGAGCTTCGGTATGCTGTGCGAGGTGCACGGCACCGGCGCCGGCAATCTCGCGGTCGTGGGGG
>SLRI01000480.1 GCA_007131045.1 Rhodospirillales bacterium | reverse complement strand
GCGCGGCGGGGTCATCGCCCAGCTGGTCGGCACCACCGCACTTCTCGAAGCCGCTGAGCTTCGCCTGGTAAAGGGGTATATCGTCAATAAATTCCGCGGCGATCCCGCGCTATTCGACAACGCCCATCCGATCATCCGTGCCCGCACCGGGCTCGAAAATCTCGGGGTCGTGCCGTGGTTCGAGGCGGCGGCCGAGTTGCCGGCCGAGGACGTGCTCGGGCTCACCGGCAAGGTGCTGCCGGGGGGGCTCAAGATCGTCGTGCCGCGGCTGCCGCGGATCAGCAATTTCGACGATCTCGACCCGCTCAGGCTCGAGCCCGATACCGAGCTCGTGATCCTCGAGCCCGGCCGGGCGATCCCGGGCGATACCGACCTCGTGCTCTTGCCCGGCAGCAAGGCCACCCGCGCCGATCTCGCGGCATTGCGGGCGGCCGGCTTCGACATCGACATCCTGGCGCACCACCGGCGTGGCGGCTGGGTGCTCGGCCTTTGCGGTGGCTACCAGATGCTCGGCCGGCTGGTGCACGATCCGGACGGCATCGAGGGGCCGCCGGGGTCGAGCGAAGGCCTCGGCCTGCTCGACGTCGAGACCACGCTCGCACCGCTGAAGACCGTCCGCCAGACCCGGGCCGTCGACGTCGCGACATCGCTCGCGGTCGAGGGCTACGAGATCCACCAGGGCCGGACCACCGGACCCGACACCGCCCGGCCGATGCTGCGGCTCGCCCGGCACTTCGACGGTGCTACGGCAGCGGACGGCCGGGTGATGGGCGCCTATCTGCACGGGCTCTTCGCCAGCGACGCCTTTCGCCATGCCTTCCTCGCCCGCATCCGGACGCGAGACGCCAGCGACCTCGCCTATGCGGCACGGATCGATGCGGTGCTCGACGAGCTCGCGGCGCATCTGGCGGCGCATCTCGACACCGCCCGGATCGCCGCGATCGCCGGGCTCAGGTGACGATCCAGAGCACCAGGACGAGCAGCACGGCGAGCGCCCAGACCCGATCAGCCAGGCGCAGGGCCCGGGCGATCTCCTCGCTGCCGATCTCGGGATTGCCGTCGCCGACCCAGGGCTCGTCGGTCTGGCGGCCGTGGTAGGCTCGCGGCCCCGAGAGCTTGAGATCGAGCACGCCGGCCATCGCGGCCTCCGGCCAGCCGGCATTGGGCGAACGGTGCAACCCCTTGTCCCGCCACATGATCTTCAAGCCCCGGCCGGGCGAGCCGAGGCCCGGCGCCATGACGATGCAGAAAAAGCCGGTGAGCCGGGCCGGGACCAGGTTGACCAGGTCGTCGAGCCTGGCTGCGGCGCGGCCGAAATCGGCATAACGCTCGTCGAGATAGCCGATCATGCTGTCGGCGGTGTTGATGGCCTTGTAGGCCAAGAGGCCCGGCAGGCCCAGGAGCACCGCCCAGAACACCGGGGCGATCACCCCGTCCGACAGGTTCTCGGCGAGCGACTCCGTGGCCGCCCGGCCGATCCCGGCAGCATCGAGGGCGGAGACGTCACGGCCGACGATCTTGGCGACCGCCGAACGCCCGGTCTCGACGTCGATCGCGAGCCCCATGGCGACGGCCCGGACGTGATCGATCAGGCCTTTTTGCGCGAGCAGCGTGCTCATCACGATGCCGAGCCAGAGCCAGCCCAGCGGCAGCGCCAGAAGGGCCAGCTGCAGGAGCCAGCCGAGGAGCAGCGATCCGCCGACCACGAGGGCGACGAGAACGCTGCCCCGGCGTCGTTTGGCGGCAGCTTCGTCGTCCGGCCGCAACAGCCGCCGCTCCAGGAGGCCGATGGCGCGGCCGAGCAGCACGACCGGATGCGGCAGCCGGCGCCACAGCCGCTCCGGGTCGCCCAGTGCCCGATCGATGAGCAGGGCCAGCAGCAGAGCCGGCAAGGCGAGGGCGGTCGTGAGCATGGTGACGCCATACCACGCACTGCCCGGGGCGCAAGCGGTACGGGGCAGCTTGTAAGGGCTTCGTCCGGCTGGTACCGAACCAACCGTGCCGGGCGGCAGTCGTCCTCCCCCGACCGGCACGGCAAGAGGTCGATGCCCGACACCACCCCCGCTTTCCCGCCCGCATCCTCGCCCGCTTCCCAGAGCGACTATCTGCGCGATCCCGACGCGATCTATGCGCGCTCCTTCGCGATCATCGAGGCCGAGGCCGGTCCGGCGCTCGGCAGCCTGCCGGCCGAGTTGCGCCCGGTCGCCCGGCGGCTGATCCACAGCTGCGGGATGACCGACATCGTCCAGGATCTCGCCTTTGCCGGACCCGTGGTCGCGGCCGCCCGCGCGGCCCTCGCCGCCGGCCGGCCGATCCTCGCGGACGTCGAGATGGTGCGCGCCGGGATCATCGCCCGAAGGATTCCCCTCGGCGTCGAGGTTCGCTGCACGCTGGGCGACGCCGAGATTCCGGCCCTCGCGGCGCGGCTGGAGACGACGCGGAGTGCGGCCGCGGTCGAGCTTTGGCGGCCCGAGCTCGAGGCTGCCGTCGTCGTCATCGGCAATGCGCCGACAGCGCTCTTCCACCTGCTCGGCCGGCTCCGCGACTGGCCCGAGCGCCCGGCGGCGATCCTCGCCTTTCCGGTGGGTTTCGTCGGGGCGGTCGAATCGAAGGAGGCGTTGATCGCAGCCGGGCTCGGCCTGCCCTACCTCACGCTCCGCGGCCGTCGCGGCGGCAGTGCCATGGCCGCCGCTGCCGTCAACGCGCTCTTGGAGACACCGGCTTGAGCGGCCACTGGCTCGATGTGATCGGCATCGGTGCCGACGGGCCGGCGGGGCTCGCCGCCGAGTGCCGGGGCATGATCCGGGACGCGCATCTCGTGGTCGGCGGCGAGCGGCACCTCGCCATGGTGGCCGATCTGCTGAGCGGCGAGGCGGTCGCCTGGTCGTCGCCGCTGGGCGACACCATGAAGCGCCTCGAGGCGCAACGCGGCCGGCCGCCGGCGGTGGTGCTGGCCTCGGGCGATCCCTTGTGGTTCGGCATCGGCCGCCTGCTGCTCGAGCGGTTCCGCCCGGCCGAGCTCCGCTTTCACCCGCATCTCTCGGCCTTCCAGCTCGCGGCTTCCCGGCTCGCCTGGACCTTGGCCGAGACGGCGTATCTCAGCCTGCACGGCCGCGGCCTCGACCGGCTGACCCGACAGCTCGCCCACGGCCGCCGGCTCTTGATCCTCACCAGCGACGGCGACGCGCCGGCCGCCATCGGCCAGCATCTGGCACGGGCCGGCTTCGGCCGGTCGACACTGATCGTCCTCGAGAACCTGGGCGGCGCCGACGAGGCGCGCACGACCTTTCGCGCGGACGAGGCCGCGCATCGCCGGTTCGGTGATTTGAACACACTGGCCGTGCTGCTCGAGGCCGACGATCCGGCGAGCGAGGCTCGCGGCCGCAGCCTGACTGCGGGCCTTCCCGATGCGGCCTTCCTGCACGACGGGCAGCTGACCAAGCGCGAGGTCAGGGCAGTGACCCTGGCCCGGCTGGCCCCCCGTCCCGGTCAGCATCTCTGGGACATCGGCGCCGGGGCCGGATCGATCGCGATCGAGTGGCTCTTGGCCGGTGCCGCCACCCCGGACCATCCGACCACCGCGGTCGCCGTCGAGACCAAGGCCGACCGCGTCGCGGTGATCATCGAGAACGCGCACCGGCTGGGCGTGCCCGAGCTTCGCGTGCTGCAGGGCCGCGCACCGGCGGTTCTGCCGGACGGGCCGCCGCCCGATGCCGTCTTCATCGGCGGCGGGGTCGGCGCGCCGGGGCTGATCGAGGACTGCCTCGCGGCGCTCGCGCCCGGCGGCCGGCTGGTCGTCAATGCGGTGACGCTCGGTGGCGAGGCGCGGCTTCTCGACCTGCAGCGCCGGCACGGCGGCGAGCTCTCCAGGCTGGCGATCAGCCGGGCCGAGCCGATGGGCCGGACCACCGGCTGGAAGTCGATGGCCCCGGTCACCCAGTGGGCGCTGACCAAGGAACAGCCGAGATGACCGGCCGGCTGATCGGCGTCGGCGTGGGCCCGGGCGATCCGGGGCTGTTGACGCTCAAGGCGGTGGCCGCGATCGAGGCCGCACCGGTGGTGGCCTATCTCTCGGCCGAGGGGGCGGCGAGCCTGGCGCGGACCATCGTCGAAGCGCATCTCAGGTCAGATCACGAGGAACGCCTGCTCGAGGC
>SLRI01000136.1 GCA_007131045.1 Rhodospirillales bacterium | reverse complement strand
GGACCGCGATCCCGGTCTGCTCCTCGAAGCGTGGCAGGATGTGGCCGAACAGGCCCGACTGCTCCGTCGAGGTGGTCGATGCCATGGTGATGAACCGGTCCTGGGCCGATGCTTGTTCTGTCATGAACGTCAGGGTCGCGATCAGGCCCAGAACCTGCCATGTCGATCTCACCACAGGAGCTTTCCCTCGATGAAGGCCCGGGCCTCGGGGCTCACGGGCCGGCTGAAGAAATCCGCGGCCGGCGTCGCCTCGATCAGTCGGCCGCGATGCATGAACGCGATCTCGTCGGCCATGCGGCGCGCCTGCCCCAGGTCGTGCGTGGTCATGACGATTCGCACCCTGTCGGCATGCAGGTTGTCCAGCATCGCCTCGATCTCGGCGGTGGCTGCCGGGTCGAGGGCGGCGGTCGGCTCGTCGAGGAACAGCACCTCGGGTTCCTGGGCAGCTGCCCGGGCGAGGGCCAAGAGCTGCTGCTCGCCGCCCGAGAGCACGGTGGCCTGGCGTTCGGCGAGGCCGGTGAGCCCGAACTTGGCGAGCGTGCTGTCCGCCCGCTTTCGGCGCTCGCGGTAGCCGTGCCCGGCCAGGGCCAGGGCGTGGATCACGTTCGCCCGGGCCGAGCGGCGCAGCAGGACCGGGCGCTGGAAGAGCAGAGCGTGGCGCGGGCGATGGCCGAGCCGGTCGGCGGCGGCCCAGACGACGCGGCCGCCGGTCGGCTGCAGGAGGCCGTGGGCGAGGCGGAGCAGGAGGCTCTTGCCGGCGCCGTTGGGGCCGAGGATCACCGTCCGCCGGCCGGGCTCGAGCGTCAGGCTCACCTCGTGCAGCAGGTTCTTGCCGCGCACCGCAAAAGACAGCCGGTCGAGCACCAGCGGCAGGATCGGGGCGGCGGTGGTCATCCGATGTGCGACCGGTCGAGGCGGCTGGCGAGGTGGGCGAGCGCGTTGAGGACGAGGGTGAGGGCCAAGAGGATGATGCCCAGCGCCAGGGCCAGCGCCAGGGCGCCGCGGCTGGTCTCCAGCGCGATCGCGGTGGTCATGGTCCGGGTGTGGCCGGCGATGTTGCCGCCGACGATGAGCACCGCACCCACCTCGGCACTGGCCCGGCCGAAGCCGGCGAGCAGCACGGTCACCAGCGTCAGCCGGCCGTCCCAGAGCAGCGTCGGCACCGCCCGCCACGAGGACGAGCCCAGCGAGCGCAGCTGATCCGCGTAGCGCTGCCACAAGTCCTCGACCACCTGCCGGGTCAGCGAGACGACGATCGGCAGGATCAAGGCGGTCTGCGCGATGATCATCGCGGTCGGCGTGAACAGCAGGCCGAGCCCGCCCAGAGGCCCGCTCCGCGAAAGGAGGAGATAGACGACGAGCCCGGCGACCACGGGCGGCAGGCCCATCAGCGCGCTCCAGACGACGATGATGGCACCCCGCCCCCAGAACCGGGCGATGCCGAGGACCGCACCCAAGGGCAGGCCGATCGCGGCGGCGATCAAGAGTGCGGTGCCGGTCACCCGGAGCGACAGGACGACGATCTCGACCAGCGCCGGATCGGCCTGCCAGATCAGCTGAAGGGCGAGGCCGAAGGGCCCGCTGCTTTCCATCTCGGCTCCGCATCTGGGGGGCAGTGGCTCGATGCCGCCTTGCCGAGCGTTGGCAAAGGACAGATATCGAGCCTGCGTCAAGTCGAAGGATCAGCCGCCCTTGCCCAGCCCCCGCAGCCTCGTCCCCAAAGACCGGCTCCGCACCCTGGCCCAGCGCCGCGACGGGCCCGGCCTCGTCTTCCTCGCCACGCACGCGGCGACCCTGATCCTGACCGGCAGCCTCGTCTGGCTCGGCCTCGGCACTTTCTGGCTCTGGCCCGCCCTCTTCCTGCACGGCGTGGTGATCGTCCACCTCTTCGCACCCTTTCACGAGACGGCGCATTCCAGCGCGTTCAAGTCGCGCCGGCTGAACGAGGCCGTCTACTGGGCGACCTCGTTGATCCTCGGCCTGCCGCCGACCCATTTCCGCCTCGAGCATGCGGCGCATCACGCCCATACCTCGGACCCCGAGCACGACCCGGAGATGATCACCGCCGGCAATACGGCCCCGGGCTATCTCTGGTACGCCTCGAGCCTGCCCTATTTCTACTACCTCCTCTCCTCGCTGCTCCGCCATCCGTTCGGGGCGTTCACCGATGTCGAGAAGGCGTTCATCCCGCCCAGCCAGCGCGCCCGGGTGCAGCGCGAGGCCCGGATCATGTGGGCCGTCTACGCCGCGATTGCGCTGCTCTCGCTGGCCACCGGCTCGCTCGCCGCCCTCTGGCTCTGGCTGATCCCGCGGGTCATCGCCGAGCCGGTGATGCGGGTCATCCGGCTCTCCGAGCACGGCGCCTGCCCGCTGGTCCCCGACATGCTGAAGAACACCCGCACCGTCCTGACGCTCCGGCCGATCCAGTGGCTCAACTGGAACATGGCCTTCCACGCCGAGCACCACAGCCTGCCGGCCGTCCCGTTCCACGCCCTGCCGGCCCTGCACGCCCATCTCGGCCCACACCTGGCGGAGCTCGAGCAGGGCTACGGGCGGACGCAGGTGACGATCCTTGGGCGGACCCGGCAGCGACGTGCGCCGAAATCCTTGACCAGCGAGCAACAGTTCTGACATTATCTAACGCTGTTCGTCGGCGTTAGTGAGGTGTCGTGTCCAGGGCAGCGGAAGCCTATCTCGAAGCGCATGGTGTGGGGATCGAGCCGGCTGAGCTGGATGCCGAGCTGGCTGCTGCCATGGAGCGGCGGGCAAAGATGCTGCGCGGTCCCTCTTCGGTCGAGCTCGGCCCCGAGGAAGCCGAGGTCTGGCGCAGCGTCGGCTTCGTCGTGGATGGCGGGTGCAGCGGTGCCTACGCCAGAACGCTGGCCGACTATGCGGCGCTGATCAAGGCCTCGCTCTCGGTCGAAGCCGCGGCAGCAGAGCTCGGGGTCAATACGAGCCGGGTCCGCCAGCGCCTCGCCGAGCGCAGCCTCTACGGCTTTCAGGCCGGTGGGCGCTGGCGTCTGCCGGGCTTTCAGTTCGACCAGGGGCGCCTCATTCCCGACCTTCGGCGAGTGCTCGCAGCACTCGACCCCGAACTGCATCCCCTCGAGGTCGAGCACTTCTTCGTGACACCCGATTCGGAGCTCGAGGCGGCTGGCATCGACGGGCCCCTCGCCCCGCGCGACTGGCTGCGTCTGGGCCTGCCGAGCGAGCCCGTCATCCGCCTCGCCGAAGAGTGCTGACCCGGGCTTGGCCAAGCTGCCGCGCCCGCCGTCGATCGAGACCTTGCGATCGCCCGAGGTCGGTCGTGAAGTCGTTGTCTTGCCTGCCTCGACCCGCCTCGTGCGCGTCTATTTTCGAGGTGGTCGCCATCCGACCCGGTGGAATCGCTTTCGCCATTTCGGCCCCACCGCCGCCCGTTTCGACCACCATTTGCCGGATGCCTCTGGTGCTGGACGGATGCAGGATCGGGGCATTCTCTATGCGGCGGGTGGCCATGATGCCGCCGCTCTCGTCTGCCTCGCCGAGGCGTTCCAGAAGACGCGCCTCATCAACCGTGCGCGCGGCATTCCCTGGATCGTCGCTTTCGACACGCAGCACCCGCTCAGACTGCTCGATCTCACCGCGCTCTGGCCGACCAGGGCGGGTGCATCGACCGCCATCGCCAGCGGCCCTCGGCCGCACGCGCGGCAATGGTCGAGACGCATCTACGATGCCTATCCAGAGATCGACGGGCTCTGGTACCCGTCGTCGATGGCCGGGCATGCGCCGGCCATGGCGCTCTACGAGCGGGCGGCGGGCGCCTTGCCGGCAGCGCCTCGGGCCAATCGAGGGCTCGACGATCCGGTGATGGACAGCCTGCTCGAGGACGCGGCGGTTCAGCTCAACTACGGCCTGCACTGAGAGTCTTCACAATTGACCACGCGGCCACCAGCCGCCTACGCTCCCGTCACAAAGTCGCCGGCCCGGAACCGGCCCATCAGGAGGAAGGCACCAATGATCAAGCACACCACGGCGGCCCTCGCGGGTGTCGCCGCCATGGCACTCACCGCCGGCAGTGCCGCGGCCGAGCGCTGGGACATGCCGATGGCCTATCCCGACAGCAACTTCCACACCGAGAACGCCAAGGACTTCGCGGCTTGTGTCGGCCAGAAGACCGAGG
>SLRI01000675.1 GCA_007131045.1 Rhodospirillales bacterium | reverse complement strand
CGGCTGGCTCGTCGTTCGCGGCTGGCTCGTCGTTCGCGGCGCTCGCCCGTCCTATGGCCAATTCGGCGGGCCCTGCCTACCCCCCGCAGCGCGTCGTGTGGCGGCAAGCGCCTCGATCATCCGCGCCGCGGGGCGCCAGCGCGCCTGTCGGCCACCTCGACCCCCAACGCCACGACAGCGACCACGTGGCAAGCGCTCCTTCCGGGTCGTCACCCGGGTCGTCACCGTTGGCTGTTGGTTTTCATCACCCCCGGCGTGGAGCGGACCTAGTCGAGACCGCTCCGTAGCCGACTGCTGCCGCGAGCCGCTCGGACCAACAGCCAACGGTGACAATATGCGGCGGCGAGGCGGCCGGATGGCGTCTCGTCCCCATCCGGCGGATCGCATCGCTGCTGTCCGGCGCCGGCGCGCTCGGCCAGGCCGCGGCCCGCACTACCGTTGTCACCGTTCGCTGTTGGCCGTTCGGACGTTAACGGTTTCGCAAGCTTCAGCTGGTAGAAATCCCGCAACCGACGATCCGGGGATGCCGAATGCCTGCCCGAGCCGCCCTCCCGACGTGTGAGTTTCGCCCGCCGACGGCCAGCGTGAAGTGCCAGAAAACGTCCGAAGCGAACACCCTGAACGCTGTCCTTGCGGCCTTGAACGAGCCCGGCCGGGCACCTGCCGCCTGCCCGAACTGCGGTGGCCGGCGTCTCCAGCGCTGGGGCTTTTCCGGTGGCGTGCAACGCTACCGCTGCGTCGGTTGCGGCCGCTGTTGCAACCCGTTGACCGGCACCCCGCTTGCCCGGCTGCGCCGGCGCGACCTTTGGCTCGACCACGCCCGGGCGCTCGACGACGGGTCGAGCATCCGCGCCGCCGGCCGCCGGCTGGGCCTGCACCGCAACACCACGTTCCGCTGGCGCCACCGTTGGCTGCGCCGCCCGGGCGAGCAGCAGGACAGCCGCTTTCGAGGCATCGTCGAGGCCGGTCTTGTCTCGTTTCACGATGTCCGCACCCACCACGGGGCCAAGCGCCAGACCTGGCGTCGGGTAGCCATCGTTCGGCCGAGAACGGATGAACCCGGATCCCCGGAAAAGCCCGCGATGACGGCCCGGCCGTCGGTCTCGGTGCTCGTCGTCCGCGACCGCCGCGGGGCGATGCTGGACCATGTTCTGGGCGCCATGGAGCACGAGGCGACGAACGCCACCCGGATGGCGCGGGCCCTGGCCCCCGTCCTCGGACCGGACCGCATCATGCTCTGCAGCGACGGCTCGCCCCTAATTGACGGCGTCGCTCGAGAGCTGGCGATTCCGTTCCACGCCCTATCGAGCGTACCGGGCAGCCGCCACTTCGAACAGTACCTGGTCCGCGGCTTCGAGCGACGGCTGGAGGGCTGGATGCGGCGTTTTCGGGGTGTCTCGGCGCGCTACCTCGCGCATTATCTCGGCTGGCGGCGCGTTCTCGATCGCCATCGCTCGCCGGAAGCGTCACCCGATTGGCTTCGGCTGGCCCTCGGGCCTGGCGGCCTCGAGGGCTCGACGACGATGGCGTCCGCCACTGTGCCGTGACAGCAGCCGGCGTCCCTGCCGCGTCGCCGTGATGGGGACGGCCGAGGGCTTCACGGGCGCGAGGCATGCCCAAACCCTGACAGCGCATCGGCAGCTGCTCCCCTTCAGCTGGGTGATGCTCGCCCGTATCCCTGCGCATCGGCTGCCACGTCAGCCGGCGACCGGTCGACCGATCCAGGCTCGCGGTCCCGCCCGGCGAACATCTGGAGCCCGCCCCTGGGACATAAGCCCGACGATGACGAGGCTTCGCTCGCTCACGCTAGGTATTGCGCGACGGGGGTACGGCAGCCCGCGCCGCGGCATGTCGAATCGCAACCATGGAGCGGCCGCCGACGACCGCCTCGCCGTCTTGTGGTCGTTCGCGGCATGTCGAAATCGTTTCCACAGATGACCCGAGGCATTGCAGCCGACATCGCCAACAGCGAACGGTGACGATAGGTGGGCCGATGGTACTTCGCTTCGCCGGAGCGGCAAGGCGTGGCGGGTTCTACCGCCGGCGCGGCGATAGTCGACCACCTCTCGCGACCAGGACGACGCTCCGGGTTCGGCCGAGCGTGCCTCGTGACCGGCAGGCTGCTAGGTCCGGCCGACCGCGTCTCGTGAGCTGGACACCCTAGTTTCGGCTGGCTCTGGCACTCGGACGGGGCCGGCATCGACCGTGTGACTCGGGTACGATCCGGCACGCCTCGAACGATCCCCGATCTTTTCGGCTTATCCAGAACCTTCTCGCCTCGAGGCCGTCGCAGTGCGCTGCGGCTGTGCTATGCAGCGGCCATGCAGAACGACACCCACGACAGCGAAACGCGCGGCAGCGGCCTCCCCGGAATCCGTGTACAACCGCACAACCTGGAGGCGGAACAGGCGCTTCTCGGCGCCATTCTCGTCAACAACGAGGCCTTCCACCGGGTCAGCGAGTTCCTCCGCTCGGAGCACTTCTTCGAGCCGGTGCACGCCCGCATCTACCAGTCCTGCGCCGATCGGATCGCCCGAGGCCAGCTGGCGGACGCCAAGTCGCTGTTTCACCTCTTCGACGAGGACGAGGCGCTCAGGGAGCTCGACGGGGCCCGCTACCTCGGCCGCCTCGCCCACGCCGCCGAGACGATCATCAATGCCCCGAGCTTCGGGCAGATCATCCACGACCTCGCGGTCAAGCGGGGGCTGATCGCGCTGGGCGAGGAGATGGTGCTGCGCGCCTACGACGCGCAGGCGCCGGAAACCGCCGAGGACCAGATCGAGATGGCCGAGCAGGGCCTCTTCGAGCTGGCCCAGGAAGGCGAGGTGAAGAGTGGCTTTCGCGCCTTTCCGAACGTCCTCACCAGTGCGGTCGAGCTGATCCAGTCCGCCTACCACAAGGTGGGCGAAGTGACCGGCGTGCCGAGCCAGCTCGACAGCCTCGATCGGATCCTGGGCGGGCTGCAGGCCTCCGACCTTCTGATCCTCGCCGGCCGCCCATCTATGGGCAAGACGGCGCTCGCAGTCACCATCGCCGCCAACGCGGCGGCACAAAAGGCGGCCGGGCTGGAGGCGGAGAAGCTGAAGAGCGAGAACTACACGGTCGGTGTCTTCAGCCTCGAGATGTCGGCCGAGCAGCTGGCCATGCGGCTGCTTTCGGCTGAAGCGCAGATCCCCTCCGACGAGCTGCGCCGCGGCAAGCTCGACGAAACCGCCTGGCAGCAGGTCGTGCGCGCCAGCCAGGCGCTGGCATCTCGGCCGATGTTCATCGACGACACCCCTGCCCTCTCCGTCTCCGGCCTCAGGAGCCGGGCGCGACGCTTGATGCGAACGCAGGGCCTGTCGCTTCTCGTCGTCGACTATCTTCAGCTGATGCGCGGCTCGAGCAGCATGTCGCAGAACAATCGGGTGCAGGAAATCTCCGAGATCACCCAGGCGCTCAAGGCCATCGCCAAGGAGCTGAACATCCCGGTCCTCGCCCTCTCCCAGCTCAGCCGGGCGGTCGAGAGCCGCGAGGACAAGCGGCCGCTGCTCTCGGATCTGCGCGAATCCGGCTCGATCGAGCAGGACGCCGACGTCGTCATGTTCGTCTATCGCGAGGAGTACTACCTCGAACGCTCCGCCCCGCAGCAGCGCGAGAACGAGGCGCTCGACAAGTTCCAGCAGCGCCACCGCGACTGGCTCGAGCGCTGCGACCGCGCCCACAACCGCGCCGACATCATCATCGCCAAGCAGCGCAACGGACCGATCGGCACGGTCCAGGTCCAGTTCGACCCGAGCTTCGGCCGCTTTCGCAACCTCGAGACGGTCGAGTACATCGCCGGTGGCTGAACCGCATGCCTGAAACACAGCTGCACGTCGATCTCGATGCGATCGCCGCCAACTACGCGCTCCTGCAGCGCGCGGCCGGCGGTCGGGAGGTGGCCGGCGTGGTCAAGGCCGACGCCTATGGCCTCGGGGCCGCGAGAGTGGCGCCGGTGCTCTGGCGGGCCGGCTGCCGCACCTTCTTCGCCGCCAAGCTGGACGAGGGATTGGCGCTGCGCCGCATCCTGCCCGAAGCGGTGGTCTACGTGCTCGAAGGGGTCGCGGCGAACGAGGTCGCGGCGTTTCGGGCGTCCCGATTGCGCCCGGTGCTCAACCAGCCGGGCGAGCTCGAGCTCTGGGCCCGGGCGGCAGGCGTGGCCGATACCGAGCTGGCCGCTGCGATCCAGCTCGAGACCGGCATGTGCCGCATGGGCTTTTCGGCGGCCGGCCTCGACGCCATCCGCCCGGAATGGCTCGCCGCCATCGACCTCACGCTGGTGCTGAGCCACCTCGCCTGCGCCGACGAGCCGGGACACCCGCAAAATGCCGCCCAGCTCGCGCGCTTTCATGCGCTGGCGGCGCGATTGCCGGCGGCACCGAAGAGCCTCGCCAACTCGCCCGGTATCTTTCTCGGCCCCGACTTCGCCACCGACCTCGCCCGCCCGGGCGCCGCCCTCTACGGCATCAACCCGAGGCCCGGCCGGTCCAACCCGATGTGGCCGGTCGTGCGCCTTTCGGCGCCGGTGCTCCGGGTGCTCAGGCTTGACGCCTCGGGTGCGGTCGGCTACGGCGCAACCCATCCGGTAGCAGCAGGTGCGCGGATTGCGACCATAGGTATTGGCTACGCCGATGGCCTGCCGCGCGCCGCCGGTGGAGTCGCCAAGGCCTCGATTCAGGGGCGCACGGTTCCCATCGTCGGACGGGTTTCCATGGATTTGACGACGCTCGACGTGAGCGAGCTCAGCGAGGACGCGGTCGGCATCGGCACACCGGTCGAGCTCTTCGGCACCTCATTCGACCTCGACGCGGTGGCGGCGGCATCCGGCACCATCGGCTACGAGCTGCTCACCCGCCTCGGCTCGCGCTTTCGCCGTACCTATAGTGAACGGGCTGCCGCATGATCAATCCTGTGCAAGTGGTGGGCTCTGCGGTCATCGCGGTGAGCCAGGCGGCGGGGCGCATCCTGATCTTCGCCGGCGGGGCCATCGGCAATGGCCTGGTCGGGCCCTTCTACTGGCGCCAGCTCGGCCGGCAGCTGGTCGAGATGGGCTATCAGTCGCTGCCGGTAGTGGGGCTGACCGCGATCTTCACCGGCATGGTGCTGGCGCTGCAGAGCCATACCGGCTTCGCCCGCTTTCAGGCCGAAAGTGCCATTCCCACCATCGTCGTCCTTTCGGTCGTGCGCGAGCTCGGGCCGGTGCTCGCCGGGCTCATGGTGGCCGGCCGCGTGGGGGCTGCGATGGCGGCCGAGCTCGGCACGATGCGCGTCACCGAACAGATCGACGCGCTCGCCACACTCTCCACCGATCCGATGCGCTATCTCGTCTTCCCGCGCCTCGTCGCCGGGCTGATCGCGCTGCCGCTGCTCGTCGTCGTCGCCAACATCATCGGGGTAATGGGCGGCTATCTGGTCAGTGTCTTCAAGCTCGGCTTCGGGCCGATCGAGTATCTCAACCGCACCTTCGAATTCCTGGAGCTGATGGACGTCGTCTCGGGCCTGGTGAAGGCCGCAGTCTTCGGCTTCATCATCGCGTTGATGGGCTGCTATCACGGCTATAACAGCGAAGGCGGGGCGCAAGGGGTCGGCACCGCCACCACACGGGCGGTGGTATCGGCCTCGATCCTGATCCTGACGGCCAACTATTTCGTCACCGAGGCGTTCTTCGATCGATGACCGAGCAGCCCAAGATCCGCATCCGCGCGCTCACCAAGAGCTTCGGCCCGAACCGGGTGTTGCGCGGCCTCGATCTCGACGTGCCCAAGGGTGGCTCGGTGGTCGTGATCGGCGGCTCGGGCACCGGCAAGTCGGTGCTCTTGAAGTGCATTCTCGGCCTGCTCGAGCCCGACGCCGGCTCGATCCGGATCGACGGCGAGGAGGTGGTGGGAGCGCGCGGCAAGAAACTCACGGCCTACCGTGCCAAGATCGGCATGCTGTTTCAGGGTGCGGCCCTCTTCGACAGCTTGCCGGTCTGGGAGAACGTCGCCTTCGGCCTGATGGCGACGAACAGCATCAGCCGACCGGAGGCCCGCGACAAGGCGATCGAGACCCTGCAGAAAGTCGGCCTCGCTTCTGCCACCGCCGATCTCTATCCGGCCGAGCTCTCTGGCGGCATGAAGAAGCGCGCGGGCCTCGCCCGGGCAATCTGCACGAGCCCGGAGATCATCTTCTTCGACGAGCCGACGACCGGCCTCGACCCCATCATGTCGGACGTGATCAACGAGTTGATCCGCAACTCGGTCTCCGATCTCGGCGCCACCGCGCTCTCGATCACCCACGACATGGGCAGCGTGCGCAAGATCGCCGACCGTGTGGCGATGCTCTACGAGGGTCGGATCATCTGGGAAGGGCCGGTGGCGACGATGGAGCAGAGCGGCGACCCGCATGTCGAGCAGTTCATCAACGGCAAGGCCGAGGGGCCGATCCGGCTGGGTGGCTGATACCGGGCCTGCCCCACGGCCCGGTTTCCCTCAGTGCTGCGGCCTCGGGAAGCGCCGCTCGCACCCTGCTTTTCGACACGAGCGTCGGCTCGAAGCCTCTCGGCCCGGCTTCCCTCGACCGGATCGTCACCGTTGGCTGTTGGCCGACGGGCTCACGGCCGCCGCTGCATCGCCGAGCCGCGCGCTGCCGGTTATGTCACCGTTGGCTGTTGGTCGCCGGACGAACCAACAGCCAACGGTGACACTCTGGAGGTGTCGCCGGCGCCGCCGACAGCCAAACCAACAGCCAACGGTGACAGGGGCGGGATGCGCCGCGGGGAGGGAGTGGGGTCATTGCCGTCCCGTTCGCCGCTCCAGCCGTCGGAACAACAGTGACAGGGGCCAGCAGATCGCGAAATAGAGGGCGCCGATGGTCAGCCAGATCTCGAACGTGCGCTGCGTCGTCACCACCGTCTGGCTCGCCATGAAGGTGAGCTCCTGGATCGCGATCAGCGAGACGATCGAGCTGTCCTTGACCAGGCTGATGAACTGGTTGGCCAAGGGCGGGGCCGTGTTGCGGATCGCCTGCGGCAGGACGACGTAGCGCATCCGATCGAGCCGCGACAGTCCCAGGCTGGAGGCCGCCTCCCACTGGCCCTTCGGGATCGACTGGATGCCGCCCCGGATGATCTCGGCGACATAGGCGCCCTCGAACATCGCGAGCACGATCACGCCCGAAAGAAACGCCTCGATCAGCCGCCGGTCGCCGAAGAAGAACTCGAACCACCAGCGCTGGTCGACCGGCAGATTGCGCGCGTAGTCGCCGATGCCCAAGAGCGGCATGATCTGCGAGCTGAGGAAGAAGTAGAAGACGAAGATGAAGACCAGGGGCGGAACGTTGCGGATCAGCTCGACATACGATCGGCCGATCAGCCGCGGCAGCAGCCCAGAGGCGATCCGGCAGAGCCCGATCACCAGCCCGACCAGCGCCGCCGCGATCGAGGCGTAGAAGGTCAGCCTCAGCGTCACCATCAGCCCCTGGCTCAAGAGATGCGGGATGACGGCCCCGGTCTCGGCGTCGAGCCGGAAGAAGAGGCTCGGCACGACAGCCCAGTTCCAGTTGTAGACGAGGCCCGTGGTGGCCCGCCAGCCGAGCCAGCCGAAGAGCGCTGCGAGACCGGCCAGCACCAGAAGGTCCAGCCAGCCGAAACGCAGCTTCTTGTCGTCACCGGGCCACATGGGATCAGCAAGCATGCGGGGAGGATGATCCTCCCCGCATCTTCTTCCTCAGTTCGGCAACAGCTCGGCCCAGTCCTGCGTCCTGAACCAGTAGTCGTGCCGCTCCTCGAGGAAGCCGCTGCGCCACTGCATGCCGACCCAGGTATTCAAAAAGGAGAGCGCATCGGGGTCACCCTTGCGCAGCGCCATCGCCTGGCCGGAGACGTTGAAGAGCTCGTCGATCGGCATGTAGAGCTGCTCGGCATACTCGATCACGTAGCGGCTCGGCGTCGGTTCCGTCGCCACCGTCGCATCGGCATTGCCGTTCAGGACTTCCTGCAGCGAGGCGCCGTCCTCGTCGAACTGGAGAATCTGCGCCTCGGGGAAGGTCGCCTGCACGAACGGCACCGGGGTCGCACCGCGCCGAAGCGCGAAGGTGAAGTCCGGGCGGTTCATGTCCTCGAGCGACCCGATCGCGCCTTCTTGCTGGCGCGAGACCGCGATGCGCATGCCCGAGAGCGCGTAGGGCTCGGTGAAATTGACGGTGAGGTTGCGCGGCGTGGTGATCGTCATGCCCGAGATGATCAGGTCGAAACGGCCGGCGATCAGTGCCGGAATGATGCCGTCCCAGGCCGTCGGCACGAACTCGACCTCGACCCCCATGTCCTCCGCGAGCCTGGTCGCCACATCGATCTCGAAGCCGACGAGATCGCCGTTCTGATCCAGCATCGCCCAGGGCACGAAGGTCGAAAGCCCGACGATCAGACTGCCCCGCGCCTTGACCTGCTCGATCATGCTGCCGGCCGCCAGAGCCTGACGCGCATCCTGCGCCTCTGCCACCCCGGACGAGGTGGCGATCCCGCCGATGCAGATGGCCGCGGCCAGCGCCTGCAAACGCCTCAACATGCTCTTCACCTTTTGTCTCCGTTGGTTGTTGGTTTGGTGACGCGATGCTTCTCGGCCCCGCTCAACTCGCTACCGCCAGGCGCTGCTCGAGCCGGGCCGCGAGCAGGGACAGGCTCACCGTGATGGCGAGGTACATCACCGCCACCGTGAGCCAGATCTCGAAGGCCATGTACGTGTCGGAGATGATGTTCCGACCTTCGGTCGTGAGCTCGAAGACCGCGATCACGCTGACGATCGAGCTGTGCTTGACCAGCGACACCGCGAGCCCGGTCAAGGGCGGCAGGACGAGCCTGACCGCCTGCGGCAGGATGATGTCGCGGTAGGCCTGCATCCGGGTGAGCCCGAGGCTGGCCGCCGCCTCCCACTGCCCGCGCGCCACGCCGATGATCCCGCCCCGGAAGATCTCGGCTGCGAACGCCGCCTCGAAGAGGGTCAGGCACAAGACCGCGGTCCAGTAGCGATCGAGCCCGACGATGGGTGCGACGACGAAATAGACGACGTAGAGCTGCACCAGCAGCGGCGTGTTGCGGATCAGCTCGATATAGACCGTGGCCACGGCACGGCCGGTGATCGAGCGCGCGAGCCGGAGCACCGCGACCGCGATTCCGAGCGCCACCGTGAAAACGAAGGCTACCGCCGAAAGCTTCAGCGTCTCGACGAAACCGTAGGCCAAGGGGCCCCAGAGCAGCCGTTCCTCGTGCACCCGCACGATATACTGCGGCACCCGGTACCACTGCCAATTGTAGCCCATCCGGTCGGCACCGGCGACGGTGAGCCAGACGAGGCCTGCGGCCAGCACCGCGAACTGGACGATCGCCAGAACGGAATCGCGATGCCGGCGATAGGGCGAACGCACGATTGCGGCGGCCGCCCGTCGCTCGGCACCCACCGGCAGTCGACCCTGCGCCTCCCGGCGGACGCCGTGGCCGAACTCGGTATCGGCACGCAGGGTGCTGATGGAGCCTACTCCAACACCGTCGCCCGAGCCCGAATTCAGTGCCGCAGGTGACGTCGGTCGTTCCCCCGGCGGCCTAGTTGCGGCAGTGCAGCGAGCTTGTCAAACCCTGCGCTCTCGATCGCACCCGGCGCGTGCCGATTGACAACCCGCCCGCCAAGTGGCCCCATCGCCCGGGCAGCACGCAGCAAGGCGGAGGCATCCCGTGCACAACAAGGCCCTCGTGGCGCAAGGCGGCGGCCCCACCGCCGTGATCAACCAGTCGCTCATCGGCGTCGTCCTCGAATGCCGCAAGTTCCCGCAGATCGAGCGCATCTACGGGGCATTGCACGGCGTGCGCGGCATCGTCGACGAGGAGTTCCTCGACCTGACTCAGGAGACCACGCAGAACCTGGAACTGGTCGCCGAAACCCCGTCTTCGGCCCTCGGCTCGACCCGCGACAAGCCCGACCGCGCCTATTGCCGCGAGATCTTCGAGACCCTCAAGGCGCACGAGATCGGCCACTTCTTCTATGTCGGCGGCAACGACAGCTCCGATACCGTCCGCATCGTGGCCGAGGAAGCCGCCACCGCCGGCTACCCCTTGCGCTCGATCCACATCCCCAAGACCATCGACAACGACATCGTCGAGAACGACCACACCCCGGGCTACCCGTCGGCCGCCCGCTTCGTGGCGCAAGCCTTCATGGGCATCAATCTCGACAACAAGGCGCTGCCCGGGGTCTATATCGCCGTCGTCATGGGCCGGAACGCGGGCTTTTTGACCGCAGCCTCGGCGCTGGGCAAAAAGTTCCCCGACGACGGCCCGCACCTCATCTATCTCCCCGAGCGCAACTTCGACCCCGACGCCTTCCTCGCAGCGGTCAAGGCCACCCACGACCGCCACGGCCGCTGCATCGTCGCTGTCTCCGAAGGCATCCACGACGCCAGCGGCGCACCGATCATCGGCCAGCTCGGCAAGGCACTCGTCAAGGACGCCCACGGCAACCTCGAGCTCTCCGGTACCGGGGCGCTCGCCGACCGCCTGGCCGATCTCGTCAAGGAACGCCTCGGCATCAAGCGGGTCAGGGCCGACACCTTCGGCTACATGCAACGCTCGTTCGTCGGCTGCACCTCCGACGTCGACCAGCGCGAAGCCCGCGAGGTCGGCGAAAAAGCCGTCAAATACGCGCTCTGGGGCGACACCGACGGCTCGGTCACCATCCAGCGCGTCGGCAACTATCAGGTCGACTACGAGCTCAAGCCCCTCGCGGCCGTCGCCGCCAAGACCCGCACCATGCCCGACCACTTCATCGACGAAGCCGGCACCGGCGTCACCGACCAGTTCCACCTCTACCTCCGCCCGCTGCTCGGCCGCGGCATGCCCGACGAATTCCGCCTGCAGACGAGCACGCGGGTGGCGAAGATCCGCAAGGCGGGGGGCGAGAGGTAAAAAAAGGATCAAGAGATGTGGGGAGGCAACGCCTCCCCACGCCCCTCCCTTTTTTTCAAAAGGCAGCTGCCCCCCTTTCTAATGCTGCTCTTTGCTCAACCGTGTGCTCGAGCCGCCCGGCTGGGTGCGCCGGCTTTCGATCGAAGCAGAAGGGCCCGGACGGCCGCGCCTCGACAAGTCTGCCGCTGCTGAATAACTTTCCCGGCGTCGCCAGTCGCAACGACCGCCAGCGCCACTCGAGGGCCAGAAAACCGAGAACGAACCATAACAACCGACAACGAAAAGGAGCCAGCGACATGCCCGATACCGTATTTCTCGACGACCGGGCCAGCCGTACGCTCGGCGACGATCTCGCCAATCGGCGCAACCTCTCCGTCGACGGCTTTGCCGCCGCTAGCGCCATTGCCCGCCGTCTCGGCGCCTTTCCGACAGACCAGGGGAAAGCCGCGTTCGTCTTTTGGGCCCCCGATCTGGTCGAGGCGCATATTCCCTCGGGCGACATCTTCCTCGAAGTGCTCGAGCCCGAAGAGCCGCTCGATCTCGCGGTTTCGAGGCAAACCCGGCGCTTCAGGCGCGAGCGCGTCCCGCTTCGCCGCGAGGACGATCTCGTCTTCGGCGTCGTCGGCGGCTTGACCTTCGGCACCCGTGAGCGGCTCGGCAGCTTCTACGCGCTGGCCTGGCGCGACCACGACGGGCAGTGGCAGCGGCGCTTCGACCCGATGGCCCACTCGACCCCCTTCGGCGTCATGGCGCCGAGCGAGCTCTACGATCTGGGCAGCATCGAGACCGGGCGCAGCGACCGCGGCTACTGGCAGAACCTCGCCGCGCCCGATGTCACCAAGCTCGGCCCCGCCACCCACATCCTGCAGATCCACATACCCACCGCCACCGCCGGCGGAACGTTGGCCAGCCTCGACCGTCGCTTTCGGGCGATCGCCAAGAAGCTCGAGGCCGGCCTCCCCCTCACCCCCGACGAGACCGTCTTTACCGGCTACGATGCCGTCCAGCTCCTGCCGGTCGAGCCCACCACGGTCTACGAGACCGGCCCCGCCTTCTGGCAGGAGGAAGCCGATCCCGACGCCGCCTCGATCGAGATCGAGCTGCGCCGCCCGGACACCACCAACTGGGGCTACGACATCGTCATCGCCGGCTCGGCCGCGGTGAACCCGACGCTGCTGGAGAGCGGCCGGCCGGACGAGCTGGCCGATCTCGCCTCGACCCTGCACAACTTCCCGGGCCGGCCGATCAAGCTGATCATCGACGTCGTCTTCGGCCACAGCGACAACCAGGGGCTGCGCTGCCTGCCCCACGACTGGTTCGCCGGCCCCAACATGTACGGCCAGAACCTCGACTACAAGGAGCCCTGGGTCCGCGCCTCGATGCTGGAGATGCAGCGGCGCAAGGTGAACTACGGCGCGGACGGCGTGCGCATCGACGGTGCCCAGGATTTCAAATGGTACGACGCGGACGCGGGCGAGCTCCGCCACGACGACGCCTACCTGCAGTCGATGTCCGACGTCGTGCAAGAGGTCTGCGGCTGCCGCTTTCGCCCCTGGATGATCTTCGAGGACGGCCGGCCCTGGCCGCAGGAAGACTGGGAGCTGTCCTCGACCTACCGGGCGGTGATCGAAAAGCAGAAGGACGACGACGTCTTCCAGTGGGGGCCACTGACCTTCGCCCACAACACGCCCTTCATCTACGGCTTCTGGCTCTCGAAATGGTGGCGAATCGAGCAGATGCTGAAAGTCGGCGAGAACTGGATCAGCGGCTGCGCCAACCACGACACGCTCAGGCGGGGCACGCAGGTCAGCCCCAAGCTCAACATCAACACCCGCCTCGGCGCCACCCGGATGGAGATCCTCGACAAGGCTTATGACAACCCGGCGGTCGATCTCCTGACCTACGCGGCCTTCCCGGGCGTGCCCATGGACTTCCTCAATGCCGCCATGCGCGCGTCCTGGGGCTTCATCCGCAACCAGGACGACCGCTACGGGGTCAAGGTCGTGGCCGAGGAGGCCGTCTCCCTCGACTGGCAGGTCGATGCCGATACCTATGACCTGCCCGCCAACTTCAAGCGCCTGAAAGCTTTGGGCTTCGAGGACCTCGACGACCTCCGCCGCTTCATGCGCCTCTTGCCGGCCCTGGTCGAAGCCACCGACTACGACATGGAAGCCATCGCCACCCTGCTCCGCGCCTGCGACCCGCCGCTCGAAGGCCCGAGCCCGATCGACGTCCCGGCCCTCAAGACCATCGCCCGGGCCTGGATGGACGACATGCACGACTACTGCAACGTCCACCGCTACATCGAGCGCCTCTCCCCGACACTCACCGGCTTCGACCTCCAGCTCCGCCGGTTCCGCACCGAACGCCCCTGGCTCCGCCACAACTACCGCGAAGGCGACTGGCTCACCTACCGGGACCCCGTCGACGGCAACACGCTGCTGCGCTCGCTGCGCACCAGCCCGCACGGCAGCGAGCACATCTACACCATCGTCAATCTCGAAGGCGCTCCCCTCGGCCTCGACCCCACCGACCACCCGGACCTCCCCCGAGCCGACTGGCACGTGGCGCTTCGAACCCCGCCCATCGGCTCGGACTACCTCGGCGGCGAACTGATGCTCGGCGACAGCATGGGCGTCACGTTCACGGCGAGGGTTTGAGCGAAGAGTAAGGGTAGAAAGGATGTGGGGAGGATGATCCTCCCCACGCCCCACCGTTCCTTTCGGCTCTTGTCACCGTTGGCTGTTGGTGGCTGCTCGGGGTCCGCGGCGATCGGTCACCGCGCGTGGCTGACCGAATGCGATCGTGGCGCTATATCCGGTGTCGCCGACAGCGTGCCACCAGACCGAGGAGCCCATGCCCGATTTCGACGTAGCGATTGCCGTTCCGGGTGGCTTCGAGCGCCTGACCGGCGGCACGATCTATGATCGGCGGCTGGCCGACGGGCTGGAGGCCATGGGGCATCGGGTCCGCCGGGTGGCGCTGCCGGCGGGTTTTCCCGAACCCGACGCGGCTGAACTTGCCGAGACGGCGGTGCTGCTCGGCGCGCTGCCGGCAGACAGCCGGCTGATCGTCGACGGGCTGGCGCTCGGGGTGCTGCCGGAGCTCGCGGCCGAGCTCGCCCGGCGGCTGGAGCTCGTGGCCCTGGTCCACCATCCGCTGGCCTTCGAGACCGGCCTCGATCCGGACCGGGCGGATGCGCTCCTGGCGAGCGAGAGCGACGCCCTCGCCGCCGCCGATCGCGTGATCTGCACCTCGGCCACCACGCGCCTCGCGCTCATCGAGGATTTCGCCGTGCCCGAGGCGAAGATCACCGTGGCCCCGCCCGGCACCGAGACGAAGCCGCTGGCCCAAGGCTCCGGCGGCGCCGGCCTCGCCATCCTCTCGCTCGGTGCGGTCACCCCGCGCAAGGACCAGCGCACACTGGTGGCGGCCCTCGCCGGCATCGACGACCGGCGGGTCACCGCGATCATCGCGGGCTCGCTGGAGCGCGACCCGGCGACCGCCCGGGCGCTGGCCGAATTGGTCGATGAGACCGACCAGGCGGACCGGATCGAGCTCGCGGGCGAGCTCGCCGCAGGAGCGCTCGACGAGGTCTTCGAGACGGCCGACCTCTTCGTCTCCACCGCCCTCTACGAAGGCTACGGCATGGCCGCCGCCGAGGCCGTGGCCGCCGGCATCCCCTGCCTGATCGCCCGTGGCGGTGCGATCAGCGAGGCTGTCCCGCCTTCGGCCGCGCTCTTCTTCGAGCCCGGTGACGTTGCCGAGCTTCGCGCGCTGATCCAGGGCCTCTGGCACGATCCGGTGGCCTACGGGCGGCTGAAGGACGGTGCCGGGCGGGCCCGCGCGCAGCTCCGCGGCTGGGACGAGACGGCGCGGCTGGTGGCCGCCGGCCTCGGCCTCGAGCCCGCCCGATGAGCGGCTTCGCCAGCGACTGGCTGGCATTGCGCGAGCCCTACGACCACGGCTCCCGTGCCCCGTCGCTGCTCGCCGAGCTCGCGGCCTGGGCGGCCCCGCGCAGGCGGCTCGCCATCACCGATCTGGGGAGCGGCACCGGCAGCAACCTGCGCGGCACCAGCCCGCACCTTCCGGTTGCTCAAGACTGGACCCTGATCGAGCACGACCCCCGGCTGATCGAGGCCGGCAGTGCTGCCATGGGCGCCCTGCCTCCCGGCGTCACCGCCACCTACCGCGAGCTCGACCTCGCGGGAGATTTGGCGACCGCCATCCCCGAGG
>SLRI01000643.1 GCA_007131045.1 Rhodospirillales bacterium | reverse complement strand
TCGCCGAGATGGCCGACCGGGTGGTGGTGATGAACCAGGGCCGGAAGGTCGAGGAAGGCCCGGTCGAAACGATCTTCGCCGCACCGCGCGAGGCCTACACCCAGCGCCTCTTGGCCGCCGTCCCCCGCCTCGGCGGCTATGCCGGCACCACGAGCCCGCGCCGCGTCGTCCCCGACCCCGTCCCGGTGGATCACCGGACCTCCGTCGTCGACGCCAAGGGCCTGACCAAGCGCTTCGGCGGCACCGGCTGGCTCGCCAGCTTCGGTATCGGCGACCAGGGTGTCACCGCCATGGACGATGTCGGCTTCACCCTCTCGGCCGGCGAGACACTGGCCATCGTCGGCGAAAGCGGGTCCGGCAAGTCCACCACCGGCCGCGCCATCCTCCGCCTGATCGAGGTCGATGCGGGCGAGATCAATATCGACGGCAGCGACGTCCGAAAGCTCGGGCCCAGGGGCCTGAGGCGCGCCCGCCGGCAGATGCAGATGATCTTCCAGGACCCGTTCGCCTCCCTCAACCCCCGGATCAGCGTCGGCGACATCGTGGCCGAGCCGATGGTCATCCACGGGCTCGCCCGAGGCCGCGAGCTCAAGGACCGCGTCGAGGCCCTGTTCCACCGCGTGGGCCTCACCAGCGACCAGATCCGCCGCTACCCGCACGAGTTCTCGGGCGGCCAGCGCCAGCGCGTCTGCATCGCCAGGGCGCTCGCCGTAAACCCCAAGCTGATCGTCGCCGACGAGCCCACCTCGGCCCTCGACGTCTCGGTTCAGGCCCAGGTCCTGGAACTCCTCCTCGAACTCCAGCAGAGCCTCGGCCTCGCCTACCTCTTCATCAGCCACGACATGGCCGTGGTCGAGGAGATGGCGCACCGCGTCGCCGTCATGCAGCAGGGCCGGATCGTCGAGATGGGGCCACGGGCTGCGATCCTGGGCGAGCCGCGCCACATTTATACCGAGACCCTGCTCGCCGCCGTGCCGATCCCCGACCCGACCAGGAAACGCGGCGCCCTGCCCAAGCTCGACACGGCCAGCATGCCCCGAGGCCCGCTCGCCGAGGCCGCCCCCGGCCACCTGGTGGCAGCCGCATGACCATCGGCCTGGCCGTCACCGGCGAGAACGCCGGCCTCGCCGCCTTCCGTGCCCTCGAGGCCGTCGAGAAGGTGGCGCGCGGTGCGATCCGCGGCTTCGTCAGCTTCGTCGTGATCACCGAGGACGGCAGGCTGGTGCGCGCCCAGACCCAGCGCGGCGGCACCACAACGCTCTTCGTCGAAGGCGAGACCACCGGCACCCCGCCACCCGCCGAGATCGCCACCGCCCGCTTCGCAGCCTTCATGTCCTCCGGCCCCGACCGCCCGGAGCCGCTCGACCAGTTCACCGCCGGCGACGCCGCCTTCGGCCTGGTCACCGGCCACCGCCTGCCGAACGTGCCGGGGGAGGGGAGCGATCAGCCGTTGAACCTCACCGCCCTCGACCACCTGCGCGCCGGGGCGAGCCCCAAAGACGCGATCGAGGCGACCCTCGAAGCCTACCCCACGGCCGATGCCGGGCTCATCGCCCTCGACCGCGAAGGCCGCCTCTCCGCCGCCGACAGCCTGTTCGTCCAGACCCGCGGCGATCTCGGCCGGGCGTTCCTCGAAGACCGGGCGCGCAACCACCGTGTCGCCGTCCTGCACAACGCCATCCACCCCAAGGACGGCCTCGCCGCCCTCGCCGCCGGCATCGCCATGGACTGCATGGCGCCCTTCGATCGCACCGACCTCTGGCTGACTCTCGCCGCCGGCACCCCGATCAGCAGCGGACCAACCGCCGCACTGCACGCCGACGGCACGGGCCGGATCACGCTGATCACGGTCACCAGCAAAACCTGGCTCGCCGGCCGCCGCGACGGGGCGCTGGTCAACATCGCCACCCCGGTCATGGACGATGGGCGGCTGATCGGCCACACCACCACCGACCCCTACTGCGTCGCCGAAGCCGCCCGCCTGGTCTCGATCAGCGGCCAGGCCGAGGTGCAGATCGGCGTGCGGCGCCACACCGCCGGCTGAGCCGATCGATTGATCGCCAAGCGCGACAGACGAGCGACGTGCGGACCAATAAAGCGCCCAATATTACGTACTGCTCTCTTTAAAGTAGAAATACTCGAGCGGCACCGCCAGCCGGCCACCTGTCGGCCGGTGGCGCCGACCGGCAAAGGTTTTGCATTCTCGATCCGGCGATCCTATCCTGGGGATAGCGATTCGAGGATGCGCCCATGAACATATTGGTGCCCGGCTGCGGCGGCTTCATCGGCAGCCATTTCGTCGAGCGGATGCTCGCCCGGGACGGCGTGACGATCGTCGGCTGGGACGCCGAGACCAGCAAGATCAGCCACTTGCTCGATCATCCCCGGTTGGTGCTGCGCCAGCGGCTGCTGAAGGGCCCGAGCGCCTACGAAGCCTTCGCGGCGGATGTCGAAAACTGCGACTGGCTCGTCAACCTCGCTGCGATCTGCAATCCCTCACAATACAACACCGAGCCACTGCGCACGATCTACGCCAATTTCATCGACGGCTACCCGATCGTCGAACTCGCCAGCCAATACAAAAAGCCGCTGATCCACTATTCGACCAGCGAGGTCTATGGGCGAACTCTGGCGAGCTACGTGTCGTCGGAGGTCTACGCAGCAGAAGACCTCTACCTCATGGACGCCGAACGAACGCCGATGGTGATGGGGCCGATCCAGAACCAGCGCTGGACCTATGCGACCGCCAAGCAACTGCTGGAGCGGCTGATCTACGCCTACCACAAGGAGAGTGGCCTCGACTTCGCGGTCATCCGCCCGTTCAACTTCTTCGGCCCGAGGATGGACTACCTGCCCGGCATCGAGGGCGAGGGCAAGCCTCGGGTGCTGGCCATGTTCATCGCCGCCGTCTTGCAGGGCCGGCCCATGCTGCTGGTCGACGGCGGCCGGGCCAAGCGCACCATCACCTCGATCCACGACGCGATCGATGCCCTGGTTGCCGTCATCGAGCGCAGGGAGCAGTCGCTCAACCACTTCTACAATATCGGCAATCCGGCCAACGAGGTGAGCATGCGCGAGCTCGCCCAGGCCGTCCGCAGCGCCTTCGCCAGGGTCACCGGCGAGCCCCGCTTTCTCGACCACCCGACCCTCGACGTCGATGCCAGGGCGTTCTACGGCGACGGCTACGAAGACTGCGACCGCCGGATCCTCGACATCAGCGCCGAGCAGGCCCGCCTCGCCTGGACGCCAAAGCGCAGCCTCGAGCAACTGCTCGACGAGACCGTCGGCTACTACTGGCAGAAGTACGGCGAGCGCAGCCGCCTTCGCGCCACGGGCTGAAACGGGCGCCCGAAAGCGTGCCCCGCGCACGCATTTGGTCATCGAGGCGTCGTATGCTACGTCCAAGAACCTCGAGCATTGATTAACGGTCTTCCACAGAGCGCCGGGGTTTGATAGGTAGGGGCGAGTGCGAGCAATTTTGTTCGGTGTCGAGCTAGCTAGTTGATCGAGTAGGGACGTCATGAACGCGAAAGTTGATCGTCGCGGCTTGCAACCATCAGGCGAAGTGCCGAACGGCTCTCCCTACCCAGGCACCTACCAACCAGCTTACCCCGCCACCGCGCATTACGACGACGACGGCGGCATCGACATCGGCTGGCTCTGGCTCTTCTTCAAGCGACGCTTCACCCTGATCGCCACCACCGTCGTCGTCGGCACCGCGATCGCCGCGATGGTCGGCCTCAGCCGCCCGGTCCTCTACACCGCGACCGCCGAGGTGGTGATCGAGCCGACCGACACCCGCGCCTTCGGCTTCGACCCGGAAAGCGGCGTGTTCGGCGCCGACGCCGCCACCCTCGAAACCGAGATGCGCGTCGCCCGCTCGCCCGACGTCGCCTACGCGGTGATCGACCGGCTCGACCTCGAGCGCCGCATGGCGGTCCAGATGGCCGAGGCCGAGAACGCCGGCACCACCCTGGCCCCGGCGCTGCAGCCCTTCGCCCGGCTCTTCGAGCTGATCCCGACCGACATCCTGGTCGCCACCGGCCTCGCCTCGGAGGTGATCCAGCTCGAGGTCACCGACACCGCCGAAGAAGCCCGCCGGATGGCCTTCAACTACCTCGAGAGAGGCCTCACCGTCCGCCAGAGCGGCCGCTCGCGGGTCTTCCAGATCGGCTTCACCGCCCAGAGCCCGGTCGAG
>SLRI01000549.1 GCA_007131045.1 Rhodospirillales bacterium | reverse complement strand
GCAGATCGCCATCGATCCGGCGACCGGCGAGCTGACGCCCGGCACCATCGAGGAGGAGACCACGCTGGTCCTCGAGAACCTCAAGGCCGTGCTCGAGGCCGCCGGCATGTCCTTGGCCGATGTCGTCTCGACCACCGTCTTCATGGCCGACCTCGACGAATTCGGTGCCATGAACGAGGTCTACGCCGATTTCTTCCCCGAGAACCCGCCGGCCCGCGCCACTGTCCAGGCCGCCCGCCTGCCGCGCGACGTCAAGATCGAAATCGCCGCCATCGCGGTGCGCTGACCGAGAGCGGCCGGTCCGACGTGGGCCGGCCGCTATTCGGCCGCCTGGCGGACCGGTCCCTCCTGGCGATTGCCGGGCGTGCCCTTGGGTGGCCAGTCGAGCGTGTTGGCGAGCTCGAAGCGGAAGCCCGTCTCGTGCTCGGGGAACGGCAGCCGGTTCTCCTGGCGCCAGCGCTCGACCAGGCCCTCCGCCTTTTCGACCTCGGCGGGCACGAGGCCCTGGCCGCGCTCCATGTAGAGGGTCTGCGACGGGAAGGCGAAGCCGGTGCCGCAGCCCTCGACGATGTCCTTGATCCTGAGGTTCAAGTCTTCCTGCACCGCCAGGAACTCCCCCCAGTCGCGGGTGTTGACGAAGGCGAAGAGCTCGACGTTCAAAGAGAAGTCGCCGTAGCCCGCAAAGCGCACCCGGGCCGGGTCCATCGAGACCATCGGGTGGCGGATCAGGAGCTCGCGCAGCCGGGCGAGCACCAGCCGGAGCTGGTCGGAGGTGGTCTCGTAGCGCAGCCCGAGCGTGATGTGGAAGAGGTTCGAGTCGCGCCTCGAGAAGTTGGTGATCTGCATCATCGAGAACTCGGCGTTGGGCAGGCTGATCACGGTGCGATCGAGGCCGCGGATCTGGACCGACCTCAGCCCGATGGTCTCGACCGTGCCGAGCTTGTCGCCGAACATGCAGAACTCGCCGACCTTGACCGGCTGATCGGCGAAGAGGACGAAGCCCGCGACCACGTTCTCGAGGGTCGGCCGGACGGCGAGTGCCACGGCCAGACCACCCACGCCGAGACCGGCGATCAAGGGGGCTATCGGGATGCCGATCTGGTCGGCGAGATGGACCACCACCAGCAGGGCCAGGAGCACGCCGACGATCTTGCTGACCAGCCGGACGAGCTGCGCTTCGAGCTGCTGCACCCCCATGTCGCGGATCCGGATCACCGAATCGGCCGCCCGCTGGGTGATCAGGAAGAGCAACCAGATCACTGCCCCATGCATCAAGGTCACGATCAGGGCGGCCGAGACCGCGAGCTGAGTCCCGGTCAGCTGGATGATGTCGACCGCCACGTATTGGAGAAACCCGAGGCCGGCGATAACGAAGACCAGCATCAATGGCCGCGCCCAGACCGCCCGCTCGGGCCGGGTCTCGCTGCCACCTTCGAGCAGTCCGGCGAGACGGTAGCCGAGGTAGAAGATGCCGGCGACGACCAGCAGGGCCTTGACCAGCGTCACCCATTTCCACAGCGCCTCGCCGGCGACACTGGCGAAGGCGACGGGCGGCAGCGCCGAGACGGCACTGACGAAGAAGGCAGGGGCGCTGAGGCCCGGCCGCTTCTGGAAGCGCTCGAGCACGCCGCCGTAGCGGGCGAACTGCGGCTGCGGCGGGAGATCCTTGATCTGCAGATAGAACTTCGGCAGCCGCTCCATGCTCGACTCGCTGACGCGATAGCCGATCAGCGCACCCTGCTCGGTCTCGCGGCGCTCGATGGTGATCTCGGTATTGGGGATGGTCCAGGCAAAGAGCTCGGTTTCGGCCACTTCCTCGGCACCCGGGATCTCGTCCAGGGGCGGCAGGTCGAGGCGGATCAGCACCTCGAACAGGCGGAGCGAGCTCAGGGCACCCTGCAGAAAGCCGCTCTCCGTCGCCGGATATTCGGTGTCGTAGGCCTGATAGGCCCGCTCGACGTGCCGCCGCATCTGCTCGACATCACCGGCGCCGTAGGTATCGATCGCCGATCTGACCTCGGTCATGAAGGTCTCGATCGTCGCCCGGGGCGACGACAGATCGGGCGGGGCGAGGGGATGCGCATTCTGGGCATGGCCGATCAGCGGCACCGCCGCCAAGAGAGCGCAGCAGAGAACGAAAACCGAGCGCAACGGGGATCCGGGCATGCATCGAGCTCCTGCGTTGTTCGCACCGGCCGCAACCTGTAAGCGATAGTCCGTCGTGACAACCCCGCGCATGGCCGCGGCGCTCGTTCCTGGGGCTTTTCCGGACGGACCTGCCGTCGACTGTTCAGCCTTTGGCGAGGCCGTGGTTGGCGCGAGCGGCCGCAGGACCCACTTCCACAACAGGAGCTGTCCGGCCGGTAGCCGGCACCACGCATCATCATCCAGGAGGCAGCGTGATCGAGATCGAGGAACGCCCCGGCGGCGAGTACGTCACCATCAAGCTCTCGGGCATCGTCACCCGCGCCGACGTCGACGAGGCGATCCCCCGGCTAGAGCGCATCATGCAGGAACGCACGCCGCTGCGGCTCTATGTCGAGCTGGTCGGGCTCGACCGGTTCGAGTTCGCGGCACTTCGGCAGGAGCTGAGGTTCCAGGCGGCGCACGGCGGCGAGATCGACCGGGCCGCCTTCGTCGTCGGCTCGACCGGCGAGGACTGGGCCGGCTGGCTCGCCGAGCAGCTGACCGACGGGCCCACCCGGCGCTTCGCGCTCGGCGAGGAGCAGGCCGCCATCGACTGGCTGTGCAAGGCTTGAAGCAGGCCTGGCAGCGCCGCGCCGACACCATCTGTCTCGACCTGAAGGTCGTCCCCAACGCCAAGGTCGAGGCTGCGGCCGCTGCCGTCGCCGATGCCGACGGCCGACAACGCCTCGTCCTGCGGATCAAGGCGCCACCGGTCGACGGCAAGGCCAATGCGGCGGTCATCGACTATCTCGCGCGCCGGCTCGGCTGCCCGCGCGCGGCGCTGGCCGTCACCGCCGGCGCCACCTCACGGAAAAAGCGGGTCACCTGGAGCGATCCGCCGGCCGATGCGGAGGCCAGGCTCGAAGCGCTCCTCGACGTCTAGATCCGTCGCCCCTCCCGCCACACCGCCTCGACCCGCCCGCCCGGATCCAGCGCCACGAGATCGGCGCGCAGCCCCAGCGCGAGCCTGCCCCGATCCTCGAGCCCGAGATAACCGGCGGCGATCGTGCTGGTCCGCCGCACCGCCTCGGCCTCGTCCAGGCCCAGAGCCAGCCAGTTGGCGAAGGCCCGGTCCATGGTCAGCACGCTGCCGGCCAGCGTGCCGTCGGCGAGCCTGACGGTCGGTCCGGCCTTGGTGATCGGATGCGTGCCGAGCCGATAGGGCCCATCCGGCATGCCGGCCGCGGCCACCGCGTCGGTCACCGCATAGAGCCCCGGGATCGCCCGGCGTGCGGCCAGCACCGCCCCCTCGGCGACGTGCTGGAAATCGAGAATGACCTCGGCATGCGCGGCGTGCGCCAGCGCCGAGCCGAGCGCGCCGGGTGCCCGATGATGCAGCCCGGTCATCGCGTTGCCGAGATGGGTGAAGCCCGAAGCCCCGGCCTCGAGCGCCGCCACCGCTTCGGCATAGCTGCAGCGGGTATGGCCGATCTGCGCGCGCACGCCATGGGCAACGAACCAGGCTAGCAGCCGCCCGTCCGGATCGATCTCCGGCGCCATGGTGGCGACCCGGATCGGGGCTGTCGCGTGCAGCGCCGAAACGAGCTCGAGATCGGGCGGGATGGCGAAGGGCGGCTGCGCACCCAGGGCCTCGGGATTGATGAACGGCCCCTCGAGATGTACGCCGGCGACCTCTGCCCCGTCCGCCGCCGGGTCGGCGATCGCCTCGGCGATCCCGGCAAAGGCGGCGGCGAGGGCAGGCCGCTCGTGGGTCACGGTCGTGGCCAGGAGCGTGGTCGTGCCGTGCCGGCCATGGAACCGCGCCATGCTGCGAACGGCCTCCGCCCCCTCCATGACATCGGCGCCGCCGCCGCCGTGCACATGCAGATCGACGAAGCCCGGCACGATCAGCCGCTCGGCGGTCACGGCGTCATCGGGCTCGATCGTCTCGATTGCCGAAGCGAAGATGAGCCGGCCGCGGACGATGCCTTCGGGCGTGACGATCCGCCCCTCGATCGTGGTCCTGTCCATCAGCCTTGCCCCACCCGCATCTCCGCCACGAAATCGTAGCG
>SLRI01000022.1 GCA_007131045.1 Rhodospirillales bacterium | reverse complement strand
GTCGTGGTCGGCGGCACCACCCTCTTCGGCGGACGGGGCTCGATGGCCGGCTCGCTGGTCGGCGTGCTGCTGCTCTCGATGGTGGTCAACGCGCTGGTCCTCCTGCGCCTCGACTTCTTCTGGCAGCAGGTGGCGGCCGGCGTCATCATCATCACCTCGGTGGCCTTCTACGCCGCCCTGCAGGACCCGAGCAAAGGCGGGGTCTCCGGCCTCTTGCGCCGGCTCTCCGGCGGCCGCAACTGACGCCATCGGCTCGACGACGACGCAACTCGACAACGGCGCAACTCGACAACGGCACAACTCGACAACGACAGGGAGTGACAACGATGGATAGGCAGAAGCTACTGACCGGTGCCGCCGGTTTCGCCCTCGTCCTCGGTCTCGCGACGTCCGGCCAGGCGCGCGAGATTCCGGCCCTGGCCGAGCTCGAAGGGGCCGGCGAGGACGGCTACTGGGAGTATTACGAGGTCACCGACGACGAGCAGATCCGGGCCTTTCAGGAGTTGGTCGCCGGCCCGGGCGAGCCGATGGAGAACCCGCCGGCCGAGCCGATCAGCATCGGCCTGATCTATCCGAGCCAGGACGTCTCCGACTTTTGGCTCAGGAACTACCTCGCCATGCTGGCCCGGTTCGACGAGATCGGCCTGCCCTACGAGACCGTGCAGTACGCGTCCAACATCGACGACCACCTCATCCAGGCGACCTATGCCGAGCAGGTGCTGCAGGAGGATTTCGACTACGTGATCTTCGGCCCGACCGAGCTCGCCGTGCAGCAGGACAACGTCAAGGCGCTGATCGACAAGCCCGACACCGAGGTGATCGTCTGGAACTACACCGTGGTGCCGCAGGAGTGGGGCTCGACCCAGCCTCTGACCTATGTCGCCTTCTCGCACCTCGCCGGTGCCTTGAACATGTGCGAGTACGTGCTCGAAGAGCTCGGGTCGGAGGGGACCGTGGCGCTGATTCGCGGCATCCCGGGCTCGATCGACGACCAGCGCTCGGGCGGCTTCAAGGACTGTGTGACGACCGAGGGCAACTGGGACATCGCCTACGAGCACTACGGCGAGTTCACCCGCGAGGGCGGCTACACCGGCGCGCAGCAGATCCTCCAGGCCTATCCCGAGGTGACGCTGATTCACAACGCCAACACCGCGATGGCCATGGGTGCGCTGTCCGCCGTGCAGGAGATCGGCTCGGACGTGCTGGTCACCGCCTGGGGCGGCACCGGTGACGAGATCGAGGCACTCAGGCTGGGCGAGCTCTGGGCCACACCGATGCGAATGAGCGACGACGTGGGCGTGGCGACGGCCGAGATCATCCGCGCCGACCTCGAGGGCCGGACGGACGAGGTGCCGCTCGTCTTCCTCGCGCGGATCACGATCGCGACCGGCACCCAGGGCCCCGAGGAGGTCGACGCCATGGAGCAGGAATCGTTCCGCTACACCGGCGTCGGCACGCTCGAGCGCTGAGTCGAAGGAAGAAGCATGGACCAGCCGCCCCTTTCCGATTCGCCGATCCTCACCATGACCGGCATCGCCAAGCACTTCGGCGGTGTCATGGCGGTGCAGGGCGTCGACCTCACTCTCGGCCACGGTGAGGCGCTGGCGATCGTCGGCGACAACGGTGCCGGCAAATCCACCCTGATCAAGGTCTTGACCGGGGTGCACGAGCCGGACGAGGGGGAGATCGTCCTCGAGGGGCGGCAGGTCACCATCACCAGCAAGCGGGCCTCGCAGGCGCTCGGCATCGAGGCGGTCTACCAGGACCTGGGCCTGGTCGACACGCTCGATGCCGCGGGCAACGTCTTCTTGGGCCACGAGCTCAAGCGCTACATTCTCGGCATTCCGTTCCTCGAGAATGGCCGAATGGCCAGGGAGGCCGCCCGGGTCTTGAAGGAGAATGTCGGGATCGAGCTCGAGGACATCACCGTCCCGACCCACAACCTCTCGGGCGGCCAGCGCCAGGCGGTCGCCATCGCCCGGGCCATCTACAACACCGATCTCAAGATCCTGGTGATGGACGAGCCGACCGCGGCCTTGGGCCCCGAGGAGACGCGGAACACGCTCGAGCTGATGCGGCGGCTGAAGGGGCAGGGCATCTCGCTCATCGTCATCAGCCACAATCTCGACCACGTCTTCGCCGTGGCCGACCGGGTGATGGTGATGCGCGGCGGCTGGGTCGCCGCCACCCTCGACTGCAAGAGCTCGACCAAGCAGGACGTCCTCGCCCACATCGTCGCCGCCACCGACGGCGCCGTCGCCGCCTGAGCGGGGAGGAGAAGATCGGGGAGGCAGTGCCTCCCCACATCTTTATCCGCTCGACCGCAGGTAGCGGCGTTACCGACGGGATCACTCGTCCTCGGACGCCGCCAGCGCCTCGAGCGCCGTTCGGTTGAGGATATGGATCGCGCCTCTCGAGAGCTTGACCCAGCCCTGCTCGCGCCAGACCGCGAGCGCCCGGGCCACCGACTCCCGCGTCGCTCCGGCAAAATCCGCGAGATCGGTCTGTGAGACCGGGATTCGGCCGTCAGCCGCGCCGAGCTTCTCCTCGAGATGGAGCAGCCGGCGGGCGAGCCTGGTCGGCAGCGGCAAGAACCAGCGATCTTCCAGCTTCTCGCTGACGATCCGCAGGCGCTCGCAGAGGATGTCGATGAACTGCAGCGCCAGGTCGGGCTCGCTCTTGATCGCCGCCAAGAGAGCGGCGCGGCGCACACTGCGCAATCTCGCCGGTCCGATCGCCGTGGCACTCGCGGTCCGCCTTCCGGCGAAGAGGCCGATCTCGCCGAAGATCTCGCCCGGCGTCATGATCTCGAGGCCGAGCTTGCGGCCGCCGGGCGAGAGCACGCTGATCTCGATCTCGCCCTCGTCCAGGATGTAGAGGGCATCCGCCGCATCGTCCTGGCTGAACAGCACCGTTCCGGCCCCGAGGGTGACCGGCACCGCCGCCCGCTCGATCGCCGCCCTTAGCGCCGGGCTGGCCTCCGCCAGGATCGAGGGGTGCTGCTCTGCTCGCATCGCTGCCATCTTCTCGTGCCTCGGTTGCCTGGGCTTCAAAGCCGGCTCATGATCTCTGCCGGCGGTCTCTTGATCCGGGCCGCCGCCGGGGTTCGTGCGTCCGGCGCCGGATAGCCCGCGACCAGCAGGAGAAACGGCTTTTCGTGTCCCGGCCGGCCGCAGATGCGGTTGAGAAAGCCCATCGGCGACGGGGTGTGGGTGAGCGTCGCGAGCCCGGCATGGTGCAGGGTGGCGAGCAAAAAACCGGTGGCGATGCCGACCGATTCGCTGACGTAGTAGTGCTTCACCTTCTGCCCGTCCGGCCGCACGCCGTGCCGCTCGGCGAAGACGGCGACGAGCCAGGGGGCGGTCTCGAGAAACGGCTTCGTCCAGTCCGTGCTCAGGGGCGCCAGGGCTTCGAGCCAGGCCTCGCCTGCCCGTTCGGCATAAAACGCCCGCTCCTCGGCCTCGGCCGCGGCGCGGATCTCGGCGCGATGCGGCCCTCTGCCGATCAGCACGAAATGCCAGGGCTGCTGGTTGGCCCCCGACGGTGCCGTGGCCGCGGCGCCGATCGCCGCCTCCATCACCTCGACCGGCACCGCGTCCGGCGCGAAATCGCGCACCGTCCGCCGGCCGGCGAGTTCGGCCGCCATCGCCCGGGCCCGGGCCAGCATCAGGGCGCCGTCCCGCCAGGGATAGCCCTCGAGCGGCAGCATGGCGGGCACTTCCAAAGGCTCGGCCGGCATAGGCGTCAGCCGGCCACCAGCCCGTGCTCGACCGCCAGTCGCTTCAGGTAGGTCATACCGGGATCGAGCACCTCCTCGGGGCTGTTCGCCACCGGCCGCCAGACCGAGAGCGCCTTGGCCAGCGCCGGCGGCATGTTGATGAAGGCCTCGCCCACGAGGTCGCCCTGAAAGCCGGTCTCCGCGAGTGCCCGGATGGTCGCCGCAAAGTCCACGGTGCCGGTCCCCGGCACCCCCCGGTCGCTCTCCGAAAGGTGGATGTACTTCAGATGCTTGCCGGCCTTCTCGACGCCGCTCGCGAAGCCTTTCTCCTCGATGTTCATGTGGTAGGTGTCGAGATGGATCATCAACGCCGGCTCGCCGATCCGCTCGATCAGCGCGACGGTCTGCTCGGCGGTGTTGAGGAGGTGCGTCTCGTAGCGGTTGCAGGGTTCGAGGCCGAGGGTCATGCCGAGCTCGCCCGCGCGCCGGG
>SLRI01000013.1 GCA_007131045.1 Rhodospirillales bacterium | reverse complement strand
GCGGCTCTATCTGCAGGGCTTCGATTGGGCCGAGACCCGGCGGATCCGCCACGAGCTCGGCTATGCCGGCCCCCTGGTGCAGTTGATCGGCCGCAACGACTGGCCGGATGCCGCCGGGACCGACTATCCTGCACTGCTGACCAGCGAGGGGCTGGCAGAGCTGGCGGCGACCGTCGACGGCATCGGCCCGTTCATCGGCCTCGTCGTCGATTCCGCGGGCCACTCCACCGGGCTCGCCGAGCGGGCCGCGGCGCACGGGCTCGCCGTCCACGCCTATACGCTGCGCGCCGACAGGCTGCCGGGTTGGGCCCCGGACATGACGACGCTGACCGCCCGCCTCGTCGCGGTCGGCGTCGACGGGTTGTTCACCGACCATCCCGACCTGACCCTCGAAGCCTTGGGCCGCTGAGCCGAGGAACGATCGGCGGGTCGCCGATTGCCGCTTGCGGCGTTGGAGCCGGGCCGGCAAGCTGCGGGTCGTTCAGCCACCCCGAGGTCGCCCGGCCATGCGTCGTCTGCTCGCCCTGGTCGTCGTCCTTGCCGTCGTGGCCGGCGTGGCGCTCAGCCGCCTCGGCCCGGCCGACGACGATCTGGCCTCGCTCGCCGCCTCGCTCGGCTTCGCCGATCGCGACGGCTTCGTCCAGGTGGTCGAGACGGTACGCGCGACCGGCCGTCTGCCGGACGACTACCTGACCAAGGACGAGGCCGCCGCCCGCGGCTGGCGGCCGGGCAGCGATCTCTGTGACGCGGCACCGGGACGGGTGATCGGCGGCGATCGCTTCTTCAACCGCGAGGGGCGGCTGCCGGATGCCCCTGGCCGGACGTGGTTCGAGGCCGATCTCGATTTCGCCTGCGGCCGGCGCGGGGCCAAGCGGCTGGTCTTCTCCGATGACGGGCTGATCTGGGTCACGGTCGATCACTACGAGAGCTTCACCGAGATCCGCCCGTGAGCGCGCCGCGCCGAGCTACCCTCGACGGCCGGCAGCGGAGCAAGCCGGCGGTGCTCGGCAAGCTCGCCCGCGATCTCGGCTTTCCGGCGCATTTTCGCCCCAATCTCGATGCGTTGTTCGACGTGCTGACCACCGAGATCCCGGGCCCGATCCGGATCGACTGGCGGCTCTCGGCCACCACCGGCGCCTCCCTCGGCGCCGATCTCGAGCCCTTGCGGCGAACCCTCGAGGACGCCGCCGCCGCCCGGGACGATCTGTGCCTGACGATCGATGGCGACCAGGTAAGCGGTCCCGACCCGCCCGGTGCCGGTCGCCAGCATGGCCGTCGGCAGTGACCGACAGCTGTCCATTCGCGTCACGCCTTGGGGCGGCCGACGACGGTGGTGGTGCGCTCGGAGACCATGCGGTTGCCGCCGGCTTGCCTGGCGACCTGCCGGGCTCGATCGGCGCGGCCAGCCAGCCGCTCCAGGGGCTCGCCCGGATGGTAGGCGGCGACCCCGATCGCGGCGGTGACCGGCGGGACGGTGAAGTGCCGGCCGAGCGCGGCGTCCGCGGGCTCGAGGCGCAGCTCGGCGATGTTGTGGCAGAGCCGCTCGGCCAGGGCCTCGCCGCCGGTGAGATCGGTGGCGACGCGGACGATCCCGAAGGCGGCGCCGTCGAGCCGGCCGATGGTGTCGCCGGGTGCGAGCAAGCCTTTGAGCTGCCGGGCGACGGCCTTCATGACGAGGTCGCCGAGCCGTCGCCCGTGCGCCTCGTTGAAGCGGCGGAAGTCGTCGAGATCGACGACCAGATAGCAGGCGGCATCCGCAGAGGGCCGGGGGTTCGCGTCGGCGGCGGCAGGCCGCGCGTCCGGTGCGGTCAGGGCCCGGCGGAGCGCCCGGCGCAGGGCGCGTTGCGACGCCACGCCGGTCACCGGGTCGTGGTCCAGGCCGAGCCCGGCGGCCTCGATCGTCGCCCGCAATTGGGCGATCTCACCGGCACTCTCGATCGCCCGGCGGTGTAGCCGGACCGCGGCAGCGCGCATCGCCGCGGTCTCGCCGAGGATGGTCGCCAGCATCGCCCGCAACGCCGCCCGTGCCGGCTCCTGGCGCACGGCCGTCGGCCCGTCGTCGCTGCGGGCCAGGGCGGCACCCAGCTCGTCGAGCCGGTCGCCACCCCTTCGGGCGTCGGCCTCGACCGCGCCCAGGTCGTGGGCGAGGTCGGCGAGCAGGCCCTCGATCGCACGGCTCGCCCGGGTGACCTGCCCGACGGCATCGGCGCTGCCGAAATACCGCTCGAACAGCTCGGCGATCAGCGGCGCGTCGAACGGCTCGCCGCGCGACTCGAGGTCCTTCAGCCGGCGCGACAGATCGGGCCGCTCGCCGCCGAGGTGGCGATACCAGATGGTATAGGCCTCGGGCGTCGGGCGGACATGCTGGTGGTGCAGTGCCAGAAGGGTGGCCTCGGCGATCGGGTCGGCCGCGAGCGGCGTCGTCGGCGCAGCATCGCCCCGCCCATCGCCGAGCCCACCCTCGCCGAACAACCGGCGCAAAAAGCCCATCGCACCCAGCTCCCGCTCGCCGCCTCGGCCACAGGGCCGCTCTCCCGACAACGGCACATCGTCGGCTAGTGTGGTGCACGGCTTTGAAGATTGCGTTAACGTCAGGCTGTTTTCCTGCGCCACCCGCTACCGGGGTGCGCGCGAGCGGCGGAGACGGTGAAAATGCGTTTGCGATCGGTGCTCGAGACCGTGCTCTATGTCGACGATCTGGACGCGGCCGCCCGGTTCTACGGCGAGGTGCTCGGGCTCGAGCAGGTCAGCCACAAGCCTGGGCTGTTCGTCTTCTATCGCCTGGACGCGCAGATGCTGCTCCTGTTCGTCGCGGAGGCAGCCCGGCAGAGCAGCAAGGTTCCGCCACACGGCGCGGTCGGCCCGGGGCACGCCTGCTTCGCCGTGGCCGAGGCCGAGCTCGACGCCTGGGCGAACCGGCTCGAGGGGCACGGCATCGGCATCGAGCAGTGGCAGGACTGGCCGCGGGGCGGCCGGTCGTTCTACTTCCGCGATCCCGCCGGTAACAGCCTGGAGCTGGCAACTCCCCGGATTTGGGGGTTATCCGAAGCGTTTTCCACAAGCGATCAACAGGACTGAGCGTCGATTGAGGCCGCTCAGCAGCCGCTCAGCGGCCGGTTTTCAGGGGCGCCACGCCTCGTAGTCGCCGGTCGCGGCGTCGCGCTTGCCGCCACGGGTCTCGTGGCCGGGGGGGACGTAGGCCTGGGTCGTCCCGGAGAGGTTCGGGACGTGCTGCTTCTCCCAGAAGCGCTCCTTGAAGGGCTCCTCCGAGGGCGCCTTCTCGCGATTCTTGTGCAGCCAGGCGTTCCAGCCGGGAGCCACCGCGCTCGCCTCGATCTCGCCTTGGGCGGCATAGACGACCCAGCGCCGCTCGTTGCGCCAGTCGCCGTCTTTGCGGCCGCGCTCGCGGTAGTAGACGTTGCCGAACTCGTCCTCGCCGACCTTGTCGCCCCAGCGACGGGTGAAGAGGTGCGTGCCGAGACGGTTCTGGGCGAGCCATTTGAAGATCGACACGAGCGGAAGACTCCTTCTGCGGTGGGCGGGCAACAGGCCGCGAGCGGCGCCGGCCACGACGACGCCGCGCATTTATGAACCGCCGGTGCCGCAGCGTCCAGCCTCGAGGGCCCTGGGCCTGCGGTCGAGGTCGGGGCGGTGCTGCCGGTTGTGGACAACTCGGGACAAAAAAGCCTGTGGACAACCCGGGGAAACCCACGCGGCTGAGTCAGGCTGATCCGGCTGAGTAGCGCTCAACAGAACAGGCAGCGAACGGGCTCGTCTCTTCCATCCCCATTTCGGCGGCTTTTATCCACAGGTTTTCCCGCAGCGCCGGTTACGCGGGTGAGTGGACTTGACGGAACGGCGCGCTCAATCGCTTGCTGAGCGATCATCAGCGACGGCTGAGGCTGTGGCCGGGCGCTGCGAGCCGGCCGGCATGGCGGGTCCGCAACACTCGCGCGCTGGCGATGGTGGATTCGGCCGAAGACACAATATCTTGTTGTGGGGTCGTCTCTGTCTCGTATATCTGGTGAATGAAGGCCAGGGCGGATCGCACCGCGGCGGCTCTGGGTCCGGATTCTGGCGGGTTCGCACTGGCTCCCGACCGCAACCACGCGAAAAAATCGGTTCGTGTGGCGGTCGGCGGCGAGGCTTGCTGTTGAGATTCGTGTCGGGCGGTTCTAAACTGATCGTTGAGTGATCGAAGGATCACCCG
>SLRI01000070.1 GCA_007131045.1 Rhodospirillales bacterium | reverse complement strand
TCCAGCACCTTGACCCGGCCGTAGCGCTTGTCCTCGGCCTCGATCAGCGTCCAGCGCGCATAGCTCGTGCTGGTGCGGTCCAGCATGTCGCCGATCGCCTGATGGTACTCGTCCCATTTGGCCCGATTGCGCCAGTCCTCGTCCGTGATCTTGTACTGCTTGAACGGCGTGTTCTGCCGTGCCTCGAAGCGCCGGAGCTGCTCGTCCTTGCTGATCGCCAGCCAGAACTTGACCAGCACGTGGTTGCTCTCGACCAGTTGCTCCTCGAAGGCGTTGATCTCGCCGTAGGCGCGCAGCCACTCGGCCTCGGTGCAGAACCCCTCGATCCGCTCGACCAGCACCCGGCCGTACCAGGACCGATCGAAGACGGCGATCCGGCCCGGCGCCGGCAGTCGCCGCCAGAACCGCCAGAGATAAGGCCTGCTCTTCTCGTCGTCGCTGGGTGCTGCGATCGAATGCACGGTGAACCGCCTGGGATCGAGCGCATAGACCATGCGCCGGATGCTGCCACCCTTGCCGGCCGCGTCGTGGCCTTCGAAGACGATGACCACAGGCACCTGCCGCAGGCGCTTGTCCGCCGAGAGCCGGAACAGACGTTCCTGCGCCGCGTCCAGGCGCTCGAAGTAGTTCGACTTCCTCAGGGAAAGGCCGAGATCGAGCTCGTCGAGGCGGTTCTTGCGCGCATAGCTCGGGATCACCGCCGGTGCCGCGGCGGGCTGCTGCTGCCCGTTGTCGGCGAGATTACGCTCGAGGGTGTCGAGGACGATGTGGCCGAAGGCGATATCACGATAGTCGGGATCGGCTGCCGGCAGAACCAGCCACGGTGCGGCATCGGTGCTGGTCAAGCGGACCGCCTCCTCGGCGACCGTGCGGATCTGCCGCCGCCGGAGGCTGCCCTTGCCCCACTCGTCGAGGACGTGGCGCTCGAAATGGTGCGCCTTCTGCTGGATCGTCTTCAGCCGTTGCCGCTCCAGATCTTCGGCGATGAACGGCATCACCTTCAACAGCTTGACCCCCTCGGCCACGAGCATCACCTCGAACGCGTTGATCCTGTCGAGATTGCGGCGAAAGGCGGCGCTGTCGTCCTGGCCGTCGGCCGCCCTGAGCAGCACCTCGTTGTACCACGAGCCGACCACCACGCCGATCTCGCCCTTGGCCGGCAGATCCCGCCAGTAGCGCCAGAACGGCGGTCGCTGCCGCTCCGCCTTGGTCGGCAGGTGGTAGGCGTTGGTCCGCAGGGTGCGAGCATCCAGCCACTCGTAGAGGCGAAAGAGCAGCGGCCCCTTGCCGGCGCCATCGGGTCCGGCGAGCACCACCAGCAGCGAGCAGCGGGCCGTAGCCTTGAGCTTGAGCTGCGCCTCGATCAGCCCGGTGCGCAGCTTCGGCTCTTCCTCGGCGCGGGTCGTGTCTTCCAGGAGATGGGGCAGCAGGGCCGATGCGAACATTGCCTCTTCCTTATTGTACAGGACCGGCGGCACGATAAGCGGCACCTTCGGCCACGCAAGGCGGTTGACAGATCGACGACGCCGGCGACCGTCAAGGAGTCGCCGGGATCGTCCGAATCGCGATCGTCGACGCCGTCGGCTTTTCCGACTGCGCCTCGAGGGCAGCCTCGAGCGCGTCGAGATAGGCGTCGGCGGGCTCGATCCTCGAGCGCGGCTCGGCGAACAGCGGTGCAGCACTCGCGATCACCAGAACGACCTCGTGGCCGAACGGCTCGGCGATGGTCAGCCATCGGCCGTCCGCCGGATCGCCGATCCAGACCTCCTCGACCGGGGGAAACCGCTCCGCCTCCGCGTGTTGCATGGCGAGGTGCACGACCATGCCGTCGGCGGTCAAGTAATCGACCTTCAAATGACTGGGAAACGGCGGTGTGAGCACACGCAACACCAGGGGCTCGCCCTCCACCAAGCGATAATCGGGGCGCGGTGGAAACAGGTCGGCGAGCCGAGGCAAGACCGTTTCGGTATGCGCGGCCAGCATGTCGTAGAGCCGGCAGAAGTCGCCGCTCGGGTCCAGCTCGAGGGTCACCTTGTCGATGTCTTCGAGGGCGCCGATCTCGTCCAGAAGCTCCGTGCGCTGAGCGGCGTCCGAGGTGGTCCCGACGATGCGCCAGCCGACCGTGGTCGGTTCCACCTCCAGCCGGGTGCAAGGACGCGCCTTCAGATTGCCGAGCAGCGCCTCGAGGCCGGCACGGGTCGACGGTCCTGCCGGCGGCTGCTCCAGGGGCAGGTCGGGCAGCATGGCCAGCACCTCCTCGAGTGGCAGGTCATCGGTGACCGCAGGCGCATTCACGGACGGTGTCGCGCCCGGCAGCGGCTCGGCCTCGGCCGAGGCCTTTCCCAGGGGTACGCCGGCCGGGTCGATCGTGGCAGCGGGTTGCTCGACCGCAGGCTCGCCGCTCGGGCGCAGCCCGAAAACGACGGCGCCACCGATCAACAGCAATGCCAGGAGCCCGGCAACCGCGCGCGGCCGGCGGCGACGACGGCGACGGTGTGGCTCAGGCCCGCTCGCAGCCGCTGGTGGCAGCATTGATCCCTGTCGCTCGGGCCCCGACGGCGGGCTGGATAGCGGATCGCCTAGCGGGAGCGGCTGCGGCTCGGGCTCGGGGCTCGGCTCGGAAATGACCGGGACGAAGCCCTCGCTCGCCGCGATCGCCAACTCCAGCGCCGCCGCGACGTCGTTGCCGGAGCCGTAGCCGCTCGCAGCGTCCTGTCCGACCAACCGGCGCTGCACGGCCAAGAGCGGCGGCGGCAGGTCACCTGTGGAGAGCTCGGCCGGCGGCGCATGCGGATCGGGACCGACCATGGCCGCCAGCGTGCGCCCCAGGGCATAGAAGTCGCTTCCTCGATCGGCCGCCTCGCCGGCGACGAGGCGCGGATCGACGAAGGCCGGATGGCGCGTCTCGGACGGCAACGGATCGGCGAGGCGCACCGTCCCGCCGACGAACAACACCGTCGACGGCTCGATGCCACCATGCGCTCGGCCCTGCGCGTGCACCCGGTCGAGCAGCCGCGCCAGCCGCGCGGTCAGACGTGCCGCCTCGCGCCAGGGTAAGGGTCCGCTCTGCTCGAGCCTGGCGGCGAGCGTTGGTGGCTGGGTCGACAACAGCACCTTGCTCCGGTTGGAGGTCGTGGGCGTTCGGTCATCGAAAGTGCAAGAGACGCGGCGCCGTGTCGAGTGATAGCCGCTTGGATCTCGCAACCGAAAAGGTATCTCCTGTCGAAAGGCACGACCGCCGTCGGTGCGGGCACGGGTGAATTGGTGACCGCTGAGTGACACCCTGGACGAAACGGCATCCTCACGGATGCCGCACGGCAGCTTCGCCTTGCGCCGCTCGGCACCGCAAACGAAACTAATAATTGGTAAGGACGAGGGTCGATGGCGGTCCGTCTGCGGATACATGGTCGGGTTCAGGGTGTCTGGTATCGTGGCTGGCTGGTCGATGAAGCGGTCGCGCATGGCGTCGACGGCTGGGTCCGCAATCGAGCCGACGGGACGGTCGAGGCGCTCCTCGCCGGCGATGACGAGGCGGTGCGGGCCTTGATCGAGCGCTGCCACGAAGGGCCGCGACTGGCCCGGGTGACCTCGATCGACCAGGAGCCGGCGAGCGAAGTGCCGGCGCCGGGTTTCGTCCAGAAAGCGACGGACTAGTCTGGGTTTGGTAGTGCCGCGGGTTCAGCGGTGGAATGGAGTTGCAAGGTGATCGAGGCTAGAAGGTCGAGCGGTATCTCGAAATTTGGCGGCGGCTGGTCGCGGCGGCGCTTCGCCTCGAGTTTGGCAGCCGGGATCGGCACCCTCTATCTCGGCGCCGGAACAGGCGCCGCCACGCAGGCATTGCCGCTCGACCGGCATTTTGCGATCTTTCGTGACGGCGAGGAGATCGGCCGCCACGACGTCCGCTTCACGGCGACCGAGAGCGGGCTCGAGGTCAGCACCGATATCGACATCACCGTCAAGGTCGCATTCCTCACCGCGTTCCGCTACGAGCAGCATGCCCGTGACCAGTGGACCGATGGCCTTCTGGTCGAGAGCCGGGTCTCGACCAACGACAACGGGGCGCGGAGCGAGACCTCGTTGCGCGCCCGCGGCAACGATCTCGACGTCGAGGGCGGGATCGAGAACCGCGTGCTCCGCGTGCCGCTCGGCACGATGACCGACATCGCCTTTTGGAATCTCGCCATCGTCCGCCAACGTGTCCTGGTCGATC
>SLRI01000686.1 GCA_007131045.1 Rhodospirillales bacterium | reverse complement strand
CTCAATTTCCTCAATGTGGGCAGCTCCTCTGGCCGTTGGGGCGGTCGGGCGATCCAGCTGGTCTCCGCCGGCCCCGGCCGGATCATTCGCCACATCCCGCCGCGGCAGACCGTCATCCTCGGCTTCGCCGCCCGCTTCACGCGCACCGACAATCCGGTCAACCAGGCGTTCATCGTGCTCTACGATCCGACCTGGACGCAGGTCGTCATCGCGATCGACTTCCTCGAAGGCCGCTACCGCTGCTACCGCGGCTGGTTCGACACCGAGATCGCCCAGAGTGCGGTGGATTTCGCCGCGGTCGCCAAGGACCAGTACCACTGGTTCGAGCTGAAGGTGACGATCGACGACACCAACGGTGCGGTCGAGCTGCGCCGCAACGGCGTGGTGCTGCTCACCTTCGCCGGCAACACCCAGGGCGCTCCCACCGGCGAGATCACCCGCGTCCAGCTCCGCTCGATGAACCAGAGCAGCAGTGGCCGCGTCGACGTCTGGCTCGACGACATCGTGATCGCCGACGATCTCGGCGAGCAGAACGACGACTTCCTCGGTGATCTCAGAATCAGCACCCTGGTCCCCACCGCCGACACCGCCCAGAAGGACTGGAGCCCGAGCAGCGGCAGCGACAACTTCAGCAGGGTCGCCGAGATCCCCCCGGACGACGACACGAGCTGGGTCGCCAGCGCCACACCCGGCGACCGCGATCTCTACGCCATGGCCCCACTCGACACGACCCCGCTCGCCATCAAGGGCCTGCAGCAGACGGCCCTCGCCCGCAAGGACGACGCCGGTGATCGGGCCCTCTCGCTTGTCCTGAAATCCGCCGCCGAGGTCGCGGTGGCATCGCCCGCTGTCCTCGGCTCGAGCTATGCCTTCATCGAGCACATCCACGAGCAGGACCCCGCCACCGGCGAGGCCTGGACACCCGTCGCCGTGGACGCCGTCCAGGCCGGCCTGGAGGTCGCCCCGTGACCCAGGCCAGGGTCACCAGCACCGCCCTCGAGGTGCTCGTCGAGGCAAACCCGAGCGCCCGAATCAGCAGCCTGGCCCTCGAAGTGGTGCACAGCAGGAGGGAGCCCCGCCGCCACCGCCGTCAGGGCGGCGACGGGCGGTGGTGATCGTCATGGGATGAGCCTGATAGAAGGGCTGCAGCGGCATTGCGCTCGACAGCGTGCGGGTAGCACGCAATGCCACGAACAGCGGCAAGCGACTAAGCAAGGAGCTCGGTATCGTGGCGACTTCGGCCACGACCCTAACGTCGGACGACGATGGATCAAAAGCGCGTCGCCGCGAGGTGGCCGAGCGCCCTGATTTTCGTCACCAGCGTCAGAAAAGATGGGTTGGCAGCCGGCAGCGCCAACTTTCATTGCGCCGAAGAACTCGATCCTGGCGTGTCGGCCACTCCTCGCCGCTATGTTTCTCGACGCAGACGGTAGAGCGACGATGTCGGGTCGGTCTCGACATCGGCAAAGGTGAGCACTCGGCCAGCGTCCAATGGCCGGACAATCCGACCACTGGCGGCGAGGTAGTAGGGGATCGGTGCTGCAGGCTCATCGGCACGGTGCGGCATGATCACCGGCTCGAGGTCGGGGATCTCGTGGCGCTCGCCGATCGTCAACTGCTCGCCCGCCTCGAAGGCGCGGGTCGTGCGGGCGACCAGATCGAAGCGTTGGCGAACGTCCTTTCCACCGGTCGAGCGGCCGAGGTGGACAGCGCTATAGAGCGAGGCTAGCGCCTCGACGCCGAGCAGGTGAACCGGGTTGTGCAGGAGGAGATAGCGGCCGTCGTCGCTGACCGGGATGCCCTTGCTGGCCAGCACCCGCCCAGTGACGGGGTCGGGCGCCTCGACGACGACGAAGACGCCGCCGGCAAAGCTGATCTCGTCGGCACGGCGCAGACAGGTGAAGACGTCGACCACGCCGCTAGCCTCGAGCAGGCCGCCCTCGGCCTTCGGCCGGAACAGCGAGGGCAGCTCGACCGTGCGTGCGACGGGGCCGTGCAGCTCGGGTCGATCGGGCACGAGGTCGGTGTGGTTGGCGACGATGGTCATCTCGCAGAGATCGGGCACGGTCTTGGTCGCCAGGGACGCGATGCGGCGACGCTCGAGGGTTGATGGATCGTCCAGCCGCCAGTCGTAGCGGTCGACGGCGACCGTACGTCCCCAGGCCGTGACAGTGCCACGACTGCCGTCGAGGACGTAGTCGGCCTCGGTCGACTTGCCGGCAGCGACCACGGTGAGCCCCAAGAGCCGGGCGCGGGCGACCAGGCCGATCAAGAGGCTCGGCTGGTCGCCATCGACCAGGGTGTGCACGACGCCGGCGGCCCGCGCCCGCCGGGCGAGCGCCGGGCCCACCACCACCTCGGCCTCCTTGGTCGCCATGGCGACGTGATAGCCGGCGGCGATGGCGCCCTCGGCCACGGCGGCGGCGGTAGAGGGCGCGCCCGTGGCCTCGACGACAGCCTGGATCGGCAGGCCGGCGATGAGCGCGTGATCGTCGACCACGGCGATCCGGCCTTCCTCGATCGCCCCGAGGGCCGCCGCGCGGCTGTCGCAACGGACATGCGCGTCGGCGCTGTGCCCGGCATTGTGCAGGGCCGTCAGCGCCTTTTCCGGCGAGCTGTCGCAGACGACCCGCAGGATGAAATGGGGGCTTCGCGCGACTTGGGCCATGAAGGTCTGGCCGAATTCGCCGGCACCGACGATGCCGACGCCGGCACGGCCAGTCGATCCTTTGTCGTTCACCTCGTCTCCTCTCAGCGGCCGCGCCAGACGGGCTTTCGCCGTGCCATGAAGGCTGCCACACCTTCGCGAAAATCCTCGCTGCCGTAAGTGCGGCGTACAAGGTCGTCGATCTCCGGCAGGTTGGCCTGGGCCAGCCGTTCCAGCGCTTCCTTGGTGACCGCGAGCGTGATGGGGGCCGCAGTTCGCAAAGTCTCGACGATGGTGCTGGCCCGTGCGTCGATAGCTTCGGGCGCGGCGATCTCGACCAGAAAGCCCGCTTGGAGCGCCTCCTCGGCACCGATCATCTGGCTCAAGAGGAGGATGCGCTTGGTCCGGGCCACGCCGAACCCGGCGACGAGGCGCGCATGGCTCGCGGCCGAGAGGCAGTTCCCCAGCGTCTGGGCGACGGGAATGCCGAAGCTGGCGTCGGGTGTGGCAATTCTGAGATCGCAGGCAGCGGCGATGGCCAGTCCGCCGCCCACCGCATAGCCGTCGACGATGGCGAGCGTGGGCAGGGGGAGCCGTGCTATGGCGCCGATGCAGCGGTCGATCCGCTCCTCGTAGGCAATGCCGTCCTCGCCGCTGGTGAAGTCCTGAAAATGGGCAATGTCGGTGCCGGCGGCGAACGCCTTGCCGCCGGCACCGCGCAAGGTCACGACGCGCAGGTCGGGTGCCTGGGCGAGCTCGTGGCAGATGGCCTCCAGCCGCTCGTACATCGCAATGGTCAGGGCGTTGCGCGCCTCTGGGCGATCGAGCGTGATTCGCGCCACTGGACCCTGGCGCTCTAGCAGAACGTGATCCTCGCTCATGGCGAGAGCGCGCCGGCCGCGCGAAGCTCGGCGATCGCCTCTGGATCGAGCCCGAGCTCGGCCAAGAGCTCCTCGGTGTGCTGGCCGAGGAGCGGCGGCGCGCGCCGGACCTGCTGCGGTGTGATACTCATTTTCACGGCAAAGCCCAGATTGTTGATCGTGCCCTCGACCGGGTGCTCGAGCTGCATCACCATCTGCCGGGCCACCGCCTGCTCGGAGGCCAGCGATTCGCGGTAGTCGAGGACGGGGGCGGCCGGTATGCCGGCTTCAGACAGCAGGCTCACGCAGTCGTCGCGACGGCGCTCGACGAAGAACGCTTCGAGGATCGGCATCAGCAGGGCCAAGTTGCGCATCCGCTCGCCATTGGTGCGAAAGCGCGGATCGTCGGCCAGGTCGGGCCGGCCGATGACGGTGCACAGGCGCTGCCACAGCCGTTGGTTGGCGGCGCCCAGGACGAACCAGCCGTCGGCGGCCTGGACCGCCTGGTAGGGGGCACTCATCCGGTTGGCGGTGCCGATCTTCCGGGGCGGCTGGCCGGTGCCCCAGTATTCAGCGGATTCCCAGACCGAGAGGCCGATGGCCGCCTCGAAGAGGGAGGTGTCGACATGCTGGCCGACACCGGTGTGCTGGGCACCGATATAGGCGCTGAGAATCCCGTAGACCGCGAGCAGCCCGGCACCGAGGTCGGCGAACGGAATGCTGGACTTGACCGGCGGCTCGTCCGGCCGGCCCATGGCGCTCATCGCACCCGAGACTGCCTGGGCGATCAGGTCGAAGCCGGGGCGCAAGGCCCAGGGGCCCGTCTGGCCGTAGCCGGAGATCGAGGCATAGACCAGCTTGGGGTTGATGGCGCTCAAGGCCGGGTAGTCGATGCCGAGCCGCGCGGTGACGCCGGGCCGGCTGTTCTCGACGAAGATGTCGGCGGTCTTCACCAGCTGCTTGAAGACCTCGAGCCCGGCTGCCGTCTTGAGGTTCAGCTCGAGGCTCCGCTTGTTGCGGTTGAGCGCCAAGAAGCCCGGGCTGTCCGGGCCCTTCATCGGGATGCCCATGCTCTGGCGGACCTGATCGCCCTTGCCCGGCGGCTCGATCTTGACCACGTCCGCACCCATGTCACCGAGCAGCATGCAGCAATAAGGGCCGGCCATGACTTGGCTGAAGTCGAGGACCCGAACGCCGGCCAAGGGCTGCGGCGGGGCAGGGGTCGCGGTGTCGGTCGTGCTCAAGGGCTGGCCTTTCGTGCGGTGGTCTCAATCGCCCATGCGGTAGATGCGCCGGGCGTTCTGGGCGAAGAGCTTCTCCCGGTCGGCCGAAGCCAGGTCCGCGGTGATCTCAAGAAACCCGTCGAAGATGGTGGCGAACGAGGCAACGAGCCCGTCGACCGGGAAATTGCTCGCGAACATGGCCCGATCGACGCCGAAGGTCGCGATCGTGTCTCGGACGATCGGGCCATTGTCGGCGACGGTCCAGGGCCGACCGGGAACGCCGATGCCGGAGATCTTGACCGCCACATTGGGCGCTTCGGCCAACCGGCGCATGGCGGCGCGCCAGCCGTCGAGCCCGGCCGGGCTCCGGTCGGCGGGCAGGCCGGTGTGGTTCAAGATGATCTGTGTGCCCGGGAAATCCGCCGCGAGCTCGGCCGCCTCGGCCAGATGCCACCAGGGCGTCTGCAGATCGAAGGAGAGGCCGTGCCGCTCGAGCAGCGCATAGCCGCGTCGCCAGGCCGGATCGCCCATCGAGCCCGGGGCACCTCGCTCGACGGCTCCAGGCTCGGCCGCCGCCGCCGGCTTGTGACGAATGCCGCGCACCAGCGGGAATCCGGCATGGGCGCCCAGGACCTCGGCCACCTCCGCCTGATCGAGCGCGGCGTGGGCCACGACCGCAGACGGCAGTCCGGAAGTGGCCGCGATCTCGTGGATCCAGCGGGTCTCGCCCACCGGATCCCGCCTGTCCCACTCGGTCTCGACGAAGACCGAGCCCGCTATGGCAAAGCCCGCCGTGTCGCGGGCATAGTCGGCCGGCAGGTAGTTGCGGCGCAAGGGGCGGTAGTCGCCATAGCGGAACGGGATCGGCGGCTCGTCCTTCAGCCAGGGCAGATAGTTGCGCTCGAGGTCCCAGAAATGGTGATGCGCGTCGACGATGCCGAACGCCGGCCGGCCCTCAGCCATCGCCGAGCGTGCCCGACGTGCCGTCGAGCAGCGCCACGATGGCGGCCCCGTCGAGCTCGCTCTTGCCCTGGGCGATCAGCAGCCGATAGAGTGAGGTGGCGGTCGCCACCATGGGCAGCGGCAGGTCGCCCGCCGTGTGCTGCACGAGGTTCAGGTCTTTGAGGATCTGGCGGGCGTAGCCGCGGGGTGCGAAGTCGCGCTCGACCATGCGCGGCAGGAGGTCGTTCAAGAGATTGCCGCCGGCATGGCCGGTAGCGAGCGCATGCGGGATCTGCGCCACGTCGATGCCGAGCTGCTTGCCGAGGTTCACGGCCTCCGCGATCACCACGTAGTTGGCGAGCACGAGCACCTGGTTGACCAGCTTGGTTGCCTGGCCGGCGCCCACCTCGCCCATATGCGCAAAGCGGGCCGAAAGCTGGTCCATCAGCGGCCGCACCGCCTCGATCGTCTGCTCGTCGCCACCGGCCATGATGGCGAGCGAGCCGGCGGCAGCGCCAGTGGGGCCGCCCGAGACCGGCGCGTCGACGAAGCTAGCGCCGGTCGCGTCCTTCAGCTCGCGGGCGAGGCGCTTGGTGGTCTCGAGCTCGGTCGTCGAGTGATCGACGACGATCTTGCCCTCGGCGTCACCGGCGCTGGTGAAGCCGTCCTTGCCAGTCACGACCTCGATCACCGCAGCCGTGGAGATGACACAGACCAGCGTGAGGTCGGCGTCGCGCAACACGGCCGCGGGCGATGCGGCGATCCTCACCCCACTGGCCTCGGCCTCCCGGCAGCGATCCGCGCTGATGTCGTAGCCGAGCACCTCATAGCCCTGCTCCACGAGCCGGGCGGTGAAGCCCTTGCCCATCATGCCGAGCCCGACCATGCCGATGGTCTTCAATTGCATTACGTCTCCTCCCCGCTTGGTTGCATCGTCTGTTCGGCCGCGCGCATCACCACATCCGCGCGCCGCCAGGCGTTCTCCAGATGCGCCCGCATGGCGGCCGCGGCCACCTCGGCGTCGCGCCGCTCGAAGGCACTGATGATCGCCTCGTGCTCAGCTACCGATTCGGCCCAGTGCTCGGCCACGTCGTTGCCGAGGTAGCGCACCCGCTTCATCCGCGCGTGCAGCCCGGCATGGATCGGCGACAGCGCCGCATTGGCCGCGAGTTGCACGATCGCTAGGTGAAAGTCCTGGTTGAGCTTGAAGTAGTCGAGCCGGTCACCGCGCTCGAAGGCGTCGAGCACCGCGTCGTGCTTGGCGCGCAGCCGGGCCATGGCCGCATCGTCGAGCCGGCGCACCGCGGTTTCGGCAGCGAAGGCCTCGAGCCGGCTCATCAGCATGATCATGTCGCGGGTCTCGGCGGCACCCAGCACCGTCACCTTCGCACCCCGGTTGCGCGCCAGCTCGACCAGGCCTTCCGATGCCAAGACCTTGAGCGCCTCACGCAAGGGCGTGCGCGAGACGCCGAGCTGGCCGCAGAGCCGCACCTCGTTGATCCGCTCGCCGGCCGGCAGCGTGCCGTCGATGACGAGATCACGCACCCGCTCGACCATGACCTCGTGCAGCGAGGTCCGAACGATGGGCTCGATTCCGCTCATTGCGGGCGGTCGCGCTCGCCGGGTCCCGGATCGGGGTCGAAGGCCTCGCGCAAGGCGAGAACGGCGGTCTGCAGCATGATCAAGGCGCCGCCGATGACGATCGACATGCGCGGCCAATAGAGCGCGAAGGCGCCGCTGGTGGCGCGCTCGTTGCGGCCGAGCTCGACCAGCGCAAAGCCGGCCTGGGTGATCTTGAGCGCGAGGTAGAAGATCAACGCATAGATGAGAATGGCGAGCCCGCGCTGCAGCACTTTCGGCAGTCGCAGGACGAGGAAATCGACGGCGATGTGCGAACGGTGGCGAAGACAGACGGCGCTGCCCCAGACCGCCAGCACCGGCAGCAGGTAGGCAGCGGCCTCCTCGATCCAGATGACCGGCGAGTGGATCACGTAGCGCAACAGCACCTGCGTCATCATCAAGAGGAAGATCGCGGCCAAGACGGCCATGATCACCGCCTGGGTGGCGCTGTCGATCCACCCTGCAAGCCGGTCGACGGCACGAACGGCGGCGCGCAGCGGCGAGCGTGACGTATCGGCCGATGCCATCTAGAGCCCTCCGAGGCCGAGCGTGCGCGGCAGCCACTCGCTCAAGAGCGGGATACCCACGATCAGCCCGGTCAAGAAAATCTTGATCAGGATGAAAGGCCAAGCGTAGCGGCTGATCTCGACCACCGACATGCGCCCGATCAGGGAGGCGGTGAGCAGCGTGCCGCCGAACGGCGGGGTCAGGTGGCCGACGCCCAAGGCGCTGACGATGATCATCGCCGTCTGCACATCGCTGAAGCCGAGTTCCATGGTCATGATCGGAATGATGATCGGGCCGATCAAGAGGATATTCGAATTGCGGTCGATGAACATCCCGGCGATCAGCAAGAGGAGCACGATCAACGCCACGATCCCCCAGCTGCTCTGGGTAATGGCCAAAAGGAAGTCGACCACCTGGCCCGGAATGTTCCGCCTGACGACCACGTAGGAGAACATGGCGGCCGCACCCACCAGGATGGTGATCGCGGCACTGCTGATCGCGGTCGAGCGCAGGATGGGCAAGAGGTCGCGCAATCGGAGCGAGCGGTAGACGACGACGGTGATCACCAGGCCATAGGTCACGGCCACCGCCGCGGCCTCGGTCGCGGTGAAGAAGCCGCCGAGAATGCCGCCGACCACGATCATCGGCATGCCGAGCGGCAACGCCGCGCGACGGCCCGAGCGCACCAGCACGGCTATGCCCGGCCAGGCGTAGGACGGCACCTTGTAGCGCAGCACCATGACGTAGGTGACGATGGCAAAGAGCAGCGTCATGACCAGGGCAATGGTCAGCCCGGCGGCGAACAGGGCGCCGATCGAGACGCCGAAGGCCGAGCCGTAGACGATCAGCACGATCGACGGCGGAAAGAGCGGCGACATGGTGGCCGATGCGGCGGTCAGCGCCCCGGCGAAGCCCTTCGGATAGCCTTCCTTCTGCATCGCCGGGATCATGATCGGCCCCATGGCGGCAACGTCCGCGTAGGCCGAGCCCGAAATGCTGGCGAACATCAGGCTAGAGGCGATGTTGACCTGGGCCAAGCCCGCCCGGAAATGGCCGACCAGGGCGCGGGCGAAGTCCATCAGCCGGTCGGTCAGCCCGCCCCTGGACATGATCTCGCCGGCGAGCAGGAAGAGCGGGATGGCGAGGAACGTGAACGACGTCATCCCGCCGAACATGCGCTGCACCAGGACGACCATCGTCGCCTCGCGCCCCGTCTCCCAATAATGGATCAGCGCCGCCCCGCTCATCGCCATGAAGACCGGGGCACCCAGCACGATCAGCACGACCAGTGCCACGAACATCCAAACGACGATCAAGGCCCATATCCCATCAGGCGAGAGCAAGGCACCGTCCGCCGGGCTTCGACCCGAAGGACGGTGCAGCAGCGCTTCGATCGATAGTCGAAGTAGGCTCGGGTCAGTTGCCGGCGCTGGAGCGGGTCGCCGCCACCCGCTCGCGGGTGCGCTCGATCGCGGCCAGCGTCGCCTCGATATAGCTTTCGGGCACCTCGCGCTCGATGAAGTCGCGACCGACCGGCTCGGCCACCGCCTGCCACTCGGCGAGTTCTGCCGCGGTCGGCTGATAGATGGTGTTGCCGGCCTCGGCCATCTTCTGGATCGCAGCGTCACTGTCCATGAACGCGAGCGCGTTGCTCACCGTGGCAGCGATGCCCGCCGCCTCGTCGACCGCCTGCTGATGCTCGGGTGGTAGGCCCTGGTAGAAGTCGTCGTTCACCATCAGCCAGAGATATTCGTACATGTGACCGGTGAGCGAGACGTAGTTGGCGACCTCCATCAGCCCCGCATCCCAGGCCGAGGCCAAGCCGCCCTCGATGCCGTCGATCAGCCCGCTCTGCAGGGCCGTGTAGCGCTCGGGCGCTCCCACCGCCACGATTTGTGCGGCACCCAGGGCGGTGAACACCTCCTGGTGCATCGGCACGGCTTGCGTGCGCATCTTGATCGCTTGCGATGCCATGTCGTCGGGCGTGCGGATCGGCCCTTTGGTCGTATAGAGATGGCGGACCGAGTTCTCCATCAGCGTCAAGAGGCGCACCGTGCCGCCGGTCGCTTCCAGCATCGCATCGCGCGTGATCTGGAAGTATTCGGGGTCCTTCGGCAGCTCCCAGAAGACGACGCGATCGGTGAACAGGAACGGCCAGCTGTGGGTCTGCGCCTCGGGAAAGATGCCGGCGACGCCGCCCGCTCCCGGCAGGTTGAACTCGAGCTCGCCCAGCCGGAGCTGGTCGGTGATCTCGCGGTCGTTGCCGCTCAAGGCGCCGTGACGCACCAAGTTGATCTGGAGATCGCCACCCGTCGCACTCTCGACATGCGCCTTGAACGCTTCGGCCGCCATGGCGCCGTAGTTCTGATGCGGATGCCCGAAGGTCGCCGTAAAGGTCTGTGCCGTCGCCACGCCCGCGCCGAGTGTGACGGCGCCGGCGACGACCGTGACGGCCGCTGCCGACAGCAGCTGCTGCTTGTTCATCTTAGCCTCCGTTTTTCGTTCTCGGGCCTGCAAGGACGCAAACCTCGAACGTGCCCAGCTTGGCTCAGCCGCCAACTGAATGCAACATGCAGTCGGCGACTTTTTCTCTCCTTCAGGCGGCTGCGCTCTGCCGAGCGGCGGCGAGCGCCAAGAGCGTCTCGAACGCCTGCATGGTGGCGGCGTGGTTGGCGATGCCCTGGCCCGCGATGTCGTAGGCGGTGCCGTGCGCGGGGGTGGCGATCGGCACCGGAAAGCCGCCGAGGATCGTCACCCCGCGCTCGAAGCCCATGAGCTTGAGCGCGATCTGGCCCTGGTCGTGGTACATGCTGAGCACGACGTCGTAGTCGCCGCGCCGCGCCTTGAGCCAGACCGTGTCCGAGGGGAACGGCCCGTCGACGGCCAGGCCCAGGCGCCGCGCCTCGCGCACCGCGGGCTCGATCACCTCGATCTCCTCCTGGCCGAAGAGCCCGCCCTCGCCGGCATGCGGGTTGAGGGCGGCCACCGCCAGCCTGGGTGATGCGACGCCGGCCGTCCGCAACGTCTCGATCGCCGCCCGGATCGACCGGAGCACCCGCTCCTCGGTGATCAGCCCGGCCACCTTGCCCAAGGGCTCGTGCGAGGTGACGCGCGCGTTCCAGAGCCCGTCGAGCCGGTTGTACTCGCTGCAGGCGCCGGTCCAGCCCAGCACGTCGGCGGCCCAGCGGATCTCGTCCGGAAACGGGTTGCCGGCGAGCTTCAGGGCCAACTTGTTGAAGGGCGTGAACATGACCCCGTCGAGCAGGCCTGCCTTCGCCAGAAGCAGCACCTCGCGGAAGTTGCGCATGGCGAAAGCGCCACCGTCGGCGCTGGACTCGCCGAGCGTGATCGAGGCGGGGTCGAGATGGCCGAGATCGACGAACACCGGCTGGCCGGGGGCCGCGCTGGCCACCTCCTCCAGGCCCACGACCGGCAGCGCCACGTCTCGGCCAGCTACTGCAGCACCCGCGCGCAGCACCCGATAATCGCCGACGACGGCGATCGCCGCCCGACCGAGGAGCTCGGTCTCGCCGAGCAGCTTGGCCAGCAACTCCGCGCCGATGCCGGCTGGATCGCCCATCGCGACGCCGATTCGTGGAGCACCCCGATCACTCATTCGCTGCTTCCTCTTTGCGGAATTGACTTCGATCATATCGAACTGCATGCTGCATTCAAGCTGCAAGGCAAGTCTCGGCCGAAATCAGGCCGAGCGGGATCCGTGGCCGATCGGTAGCTACGGACGTCGATCAGGGAGAGAGAAATGATCGCACGAAGCACAAAATGGCGAGTAGCCGGGCTCGGCTCGGCGCTCGCCTTTGCGGCGGCCGTGTGCCTGCCGATCGGCACGGCGCTGGCCGCCGGCGAGCGGGTGACGATCGTCATGGACCCGCCCTCGGTCGAGACCAACCGCTTCTGGCAGACGATCGGTGACTTCGGCCTCGACCCGTCGCTGCAGCGGCTGGTCGGCAACGACCCCGAGACCGGGGTCTACAACAATGACGGACTCGCCGAGCGCTGGGAGGCGAGCGCGGATTTCCGCACCTGGACCTTCTATCTCAAGCCCGACGCCGAGTGGCATTTCGACTGGGGGCCGGTGACGGCCGCGGACGTGCTGCATTCCTACGAGCTGCACACCGCGCCCGACGTGACGCTGACCGGGATCGAGCAGCTCATGGCCGATCGGGTCGAGGTGATCGACGACCACACGATCGCCTTTCACTTCGAGCGGGCACGCACCGACTTCGCCTTCCCGCTAGCCGGGCGCGGGTCGATGTACGTCTACTCGAAGGCGCAGTTTGATGCGGAGGCGCTCGACGGCTACGACCGCCGGCCGGCCGGCAGCGGGCCCTACCAGTATGTCGAGCGGCGGGTCGGCGAGGGGGTGCTGTTCGAGCGGGTCGAGGACCACTGGACCGGGGCACGGCCGGACTTCCGGGAGCTGCATATTCGCTTCTCGAGCGAGCCCGCCACCATGCTGGCGATGCTGGTGGCCGGCGAGGTCGACATGGCGACGCTGCCGCGCGAGCTGAACCCGCAGGCGCTCGAGGCCGGCATGGAGATCATCGAATCGCAGAACGCGGCGATGCAGACCGTGATGATCATGCACGGCCTCTACCAGACCTCGGGCGACCCCGACCATCGCCCGGACCTGCCCTGGGCGAACGTCGAGGTGCGGGAAGCGATGAACCGGGCGATCGATCGCGAGACCCTGATCGACGTCCTCTATGACGGCCGGGCCGACATTCTGCCGCGCTACAACATGCACGAGCCGCACGAGGGCTTCGAGCCGGCGCTCGTCGAGCGCTTCGAGGAGATGTACGGCTACGACCCCGAGCGAGCCCGAGAGCTGCTCAAGGAGGCGGGCTATCCGGATGCGTTCCCCGATCCCGTGATTCCGATCGTCGCCACCACGCTGGCCGGCAATCCCGAGTTCCCGACCATGGCCGAGCTGCTGCAGGTCTTCTTCGAGGACATCGGCCTCGAGACCGAGCTGCGCGAGATGGACTACGCCTCGCTCGGTGCCTTGGGCCGCGGCCGGCAGGCCTACGTGATCAGCCCGGTGCGCAACGCGCCCATTCGCCCGAGCGAGCTCGGCCTGCGCAACACCTTCACCCCGCAGGGCTCGTATTTCCATGGTTACGAGGACGACACCATCGTCGCGATGATCGAGAAGATCTCCGAGACCATCGAGCCCGAGGCGCGCGACCGGCTGATCCGCGAAGCGTTCACTTATGTCTTCGAGCAGTACACCGACCTGCCGATGGCGTCAGTGAACGCCGAAGTCACGGTTAATCCAGACGTGGTCGGGGGCTGGGTCTATCCCGGCGTAACATCCTTCGGCCTCAGCCACTGGCATCTGATCGAGAGCGCCGAGGGGGGATGACGCGCAGTCTTCGACGTTCGGCGCTCGGCGAGGCCGTCGTTGCCGCGGCGACGACGTTCTCCGGGTTGAGGCCAGAAGAACGGAAACGAGCACTGGTTGCGCTCGTCGACGAACGCATTGCTCGGTATGCCGCTCAGCCGCACGTATCGATGGCGTGGACGCGCAGATGAACGACGGATCTGGGTAGTCGCCATCGGCGGCCGCGATGGCGGTTTCGAGCTGCTCGACCGTGTTCATGCCGAAGATGACCGAAGCGAAGAGCGAGTCGGCGAGGGCGAACTTGACGGCGAGTGTGGGTCCAGCTCTCGCCCTCCGCACCGACTCGGTCTGGATGTGCTGGAAGCGGTCGCGGATGTGGGCGAGGTTGGGGCCGAGGCGGGGGTCGCCGGCCGGCAGCCCTCGACGTGTCCTTCCAGTGGTCGGTCAGGAGGCCCTGGCAGTAGGGACGCATGGTGACGTAGCCCATGCCGCGCTCGCGCATGGCGTCGAATAACGGCACCATCTCGGTTTCGGCGAGGTTGAAGAAGGCGAGGCGACCATGCCTTGGAAGCTGCCTGACTCGACCGCGGCCTTGGCGAAGCCCGGAGTGTGCGGGGAGGTGCAGAGAAGGATTCGAGCCCGCCTCGATAAACTGCTTCCATAGGGCCACCCCAAGCCACGCCGAGCCTCCATGAACTTCTACCTGCCCCCGCTCCGGAGCACGCCCGGCAAAACGATCGACGTGTGTTGAATGGTTCGCCATCTCAGCTGCCGATCAAGGCGCTCTTCTTGACTGACGCTGCTTTGCAGCGCCTACCAGCGCTCGCCGAACGGCCTGAGATCCAGCTCGAAAGTCCACGCCGAGCGCTGCTGGTGCGCCAGGAAATGCACCGCTTCGGCAATCTGCTCCGGCTCGAGGAAGAACGCGTCCGGCTTGTCTCCCATCCGCTCGCGGGTCGCTGGCGTGCTGATCACGCCGTCGACGACCACGTAGCTGACGTGCACGCCCTGGGGGCCGAGGTGCTTCGCCATCGACTGTGCGAGAGTGCGCTGCCCGGCCTTGGCTGAAGCAAAGGCGGCTGTGCCCGAGTTGCCGCGGAGCGAGGCAGTGGCGCCGGTGACCACGATGGCGCCCGCACTGCGTTCGATCATGTCGCCGACCACAGCCTGCCCCGCCACCATCAAACCCAGCACATTGACACGCCAGCCGGCCTCGAGCCCCTCTGCCGTGATCTCTTGGAAGTTGCCCCACTGACCCGAGCCGGCGTTGTACAGCAAAACGTCTACCGGCCCCATCTCGTCGCGGATAGTTCGAAATGCATGGGTGAGTGATGCGGGATCGGCGGCATCGGCCGGCACAACGCGCGCGCCCGGCACCTCGGCGACCAGCTGCTCCAGCTTGTCGCGCGAACGCCCAATCAGCGCGACGCTGTAGTCATCAGCGGCGAACCGGCGAGCGAGCGCAAGCCCATTGCCTAGTCCCGCCCCGACAACGGCGCAAATCCTTCTCTCCATACTCGGCACCTCCGGTTGCGGTATCCAACCGCTGCAGGGTCGCATGCAATGACCGTCTGCCAAAGGCCAAAAAGACGAGATCGGCGGACGACGCCGTCGTCGAGGCGCCGGCCGGGTGTCCTGTCGCAGCAACTGGAGCAGGAGAAGGCGCGGCTGCAGAAGCTGATGGGTGGTGTGCCGCCGAGATCGAGGTGGCGACGGGTCAGCCGGCGGCCTGTCGGCCTCCACCGTGGTGCGACTGGAGGATGTCTGGAGAGGGGAGCACGCGCGCCGGCTCGAGCGCGATCTCTCGGCCCGACGCTAGGTCTTCTTCTGGACCATTAAGCTGCAGGGCCGGCTCGGGGACGAGGCGAAATAAGCTGCGGGGCCGGCTCGGGGATCAGGCGAAATGCCGAGTGGTCATCATCGGTGCGACGCCGGAGCGCAAGACGAACAGGTGGTCCCGGTTGCCCGGATAGTGCGGGGAACTCGAGTTGACCATCCCGGCAAGCGCGATTAGCCTTGGTGCTACGATGCAAGACACGTATCAGGGGGAAGATCATGAGCCCTTTGCATGGCCGTTCCGGCTGGTCTGGGCCGTCCTCGGGGAGCGTTTTTTTGCGGGGAATAACGTCTAGATTCGGCTACGTCATGGTATTTCGTCCGTTTTGCCGATCATCG
>SLRI01000058.1 GCA_007131045.1 Rhodospirillales bacterium | reverse complement strand
TGGCGTACATGGTCTCGACGATCAGCCGCGGGATCGGGTTGCCGTCCGCGTCGGTGCGGTGGCCGCTCTCCATCGGGTGCGAGAGCAGGGTCTTGATCTCGATCACGGCGCCCGGTGCGGCCGCATCCGGCACGCGCAGGCGGGGGCGGACATTCTCGGCAAAGCTCATCGGTGTTCCTCCACTCAGGCGCCGCAGCCGCCGACCGTGACCCTGACCTCGCGGCGGGTCTGCAAGATGCGGCCGTCGCTCGTCTCGGCCAGCGCCACCACGTCCTGGCTCTCGGCGAGCCGGATGCGGCTGCCGACGAAGGCCTCGCCCGAGCGCGGCGTCAGCTCGAAGATCGCGACCTCGGCCACCGGGTTGCGGGTCGAGAGCAGGGCGATCCGGCGGACGTGGTCGGCCTCGGTCATCGGGCTCTCCACCCGCACCGAGACGGCCACCATGTTGCCGTCCTCGGCGACCTCGGGGGCGTCCAGCCGAATGCCGCCTGCCGCCGGCTCGCGGCCGTCGAGGAAGCGGGCCAGCGCCTCGCCGTAATGCGGCGTCGCTGCTCCCGCCGCAGGACTGCCTGCGAAGAGGCCGCCGCAAACGGCAAAGCCGGCGGCGGCCGCCAGGGCCTCGCGCCGATTGAGCTCCGATGGCATCAGTGGCGTCTCCGATTGAAATGATATGACCGGGAAGTGGCGGCGCCAGCGGCGGTCGTCAAGCCGAGGGCTGGCCACGACGCCGTGAGCCGCCTAGTTCAGCCTCTGCCATGCTGCACCAAGAACGCATCCAGAGCCTGAACGACTCCGAGGCCCGCTCGAAGAGCCGCTACGTGCTCTATTGGATGCAGCAGGCGCAGCGTGTCCGGACCAATCATGCCCTGGCCCATGCGATCGAACTCGCCAACGAGCGCGGGCTGCCGGTGGTCGTCGGCTTCGGGCTGATGGACGACTACCCGGAAGCCAATCTGCGCCACTACGCCTTCATGCTCGAAGGGCTGGCCGAGGTCGCGCGCGAGTTGGAGCAGCGCCGCATCCGCTTCGTGATCCGTCACGGCAGCCCGGACCGGGTGGCCCTCGACCTCGCCGAGGACGCCGCAATCGTCGTCTGCGATCGGGGCTATCTCCGCCACCAGCGGGACTGGCGCGAAACGGTGGCGGCAGAGGCCGGCATCCCTGTCGTCCAGGTCGAGAGCGACGTCGTGGTGCCGGTCGAGGTCGCGAGCGACAAGGCGGAGTTCGGCGCCCGGACCATCCGGCCCAAGATCGAGCGGCGGCTCGACGACTATCTGGTGGCCCTCGACGAGCCGAAGCCGGCCGAATCCGCGCTCGAGCTCGAGCTGAAGAGCGACTTCGACCCCGCCGACGTCGACGGCACGCTGAAAAAGCTGAAGCTCGACGACCGGGTCGGCCGGGTCGAGCGGTTCAAGGGCGGTGCCAGCCAAGCCCGCCGGCGGCTCGAGCGGTTCATCGACGAGAAGCTCGAGGGCTATGCCGACGGGCGCAACGAGCCGGTGGCCCGGCAGTGCTCGGAGCTCAGCCCCTACCTCCATTTCGGCCAAATCTCGCCCCTGGATTTGGCGCTTGCCGCGAAAGCGAGCAAAGGCGTCGGCAAAGAGGACCGCGCGTCGTTCCTCGAAGAGCTGATCGTCCGCCGCGAGCTGGCGATGAACTTCGTCGCCTTCACCGCGGATTACGACAGCTTCTCAATGCTGCCGGCCTGGGCGAGGAAGACCATGGCCGAGCACGAAGACGACGAGCGCGAGCACCTTTACAGCGAGATAGAACTCGAAGCTGGCGAGACCCACGATCCCTACTGGAACGCGGCGATGCGCGAAATGCGCGTCTCGGGCTACATGCACAACTACATGCGCATGTACTGGGGCAAGAAGATCATCGAATGGTCGAAGAGCCACGAAGAGGCGTTCGCGACCACGCTGAAACTCAACAATCGCTGGTTCCTCGACGGCCGCGACCCCGCCTCTTATGCCAATGTCGGCTGGCTGTTCGGCCTGCACGATCGGGCCTGGACCGAACGCCCGGTGTTCGGCAAGCTGCGCTACATGAATGCGGGCGGCCTGAAGCGAAAGTTCGACATCGACGCCTACGTCGAATGGACCATGACGCTCTGAGCCGACGAGACGGGGAGAGACGCAGACATGGCCCATGCGATGGCCGGCCTCGCCAAATGGCTGCAGCGGGAGGAATGGCAGGAGCCGATGGTCGAGGTGTTCGTCGAGCATGTCGGCCCGGCCTGCCACGATGCCGGAGTCGACATCGACGACCTGGAAGAGGTGATCGGCCGCGAAGCCTTCATCGATGCCTGGGGCGCCGCGTGCGAGGACTTCTGCACCCGCACGCTCGACGACGGCCGCAACTTCGCCGAGAACTACCTGAAACGGCGCGGCTGGAAGGAGAGTCCGGCCAATCGCGCCTTCATCGAGGGGCTGCGCCACTCGGTGCTCAGCCTCTACGAGGTGATCGCGGTCGACCCCGGCCGGCACTTCACCGTCCAGGACCTGGTCCGCGGGGGCGAGCCGGTGCAGGTCGACGAGCCCAACCGCAGCCGCCAGGTCGAGCAGGGCGAGCTGCTCGGCCTTCGCCTCTTTCGGGTGCGCCAGCGGATGCGCACGAGCGAGATCATCCTCGTCTTCTCGCCGCCCTATGCCGAAGACCTGCAAGGAAGCCTGGACGCTTTCGTCGCCGGGGCAAAGACCAACGCCCCGGAGATCGCAGCCGAACTCGGCCGGCCGGACGCGGCCGAGCAGATCGAGGCGCTGACCAGTCTGGAACTCGTCCTGCCGGGCGCCGCCCCCCTCTTCACCGATATCTGGCTCCGCCAGGTGCTGGACGACCTGCTCGACCCGGAAGATTTCGTCGACCGGCCGCCGCCCAGGATTCTCAACAGCGACGGCGACGACATCGAGTTCGCGACCGCGGTCTACGAGTTGGCCCCCGGGGTCGGCGACCCGGAGCTCGACCGGGTCTTGGCCGATTTCGCCTGGGTCGAACCCGCTCCGCCCCCCGAGCAACCGCCGGTCCAACTCGAGATCGACAACCCCTATGACGGCTGGACCGTCACCTGGCACTGGGTCGACCACGAAGCCGAACCGGATCCCGACAGCGACGAGGAGGAAGAACTCGGCGACGACGGCATCATGCGGGTCAACCCCAGGAGCCAGAGCGGCCTGCCGGTCCTGGGCGACCTCTCGCGGCGTGGCGACACGCTCCGCCTCGCCGCCAACACCCGCACCCGCCTCGAGCGCGGCCGGGCGCTGCTGGAGCCGGCGCTCGGCGACCGCGTCGGCCCGCCAGAGGTGAGCGTGCAGTCGATGTCCGAGTTCCTCACCCATATCCTCCGCCTCACCCGAAACGAAGACGGCACGCCCAAAGATGACCGGCAGGGCTGAATGGCGATACGCGCGGCGGCTGCCTCTGCCGCTGACGCGACCATGGACATGACCGCCCGGTCTAGTAGTCTCTTCGGCCTCGGACCTCTATCGATACGGATCACTGACGAGCACGCACCGTCGCCGACGGGTGTTGCGGTGAGGAGCAAGCAATGAGCGCCAAGCCGGTCGAGCCGCTGCACGCCTCTGGCGGTCGACCGAGCCCTGCCACAGGCAACCAACCCGGCACAGCGCCGGGCCACGCGGGCGGCAGGCTGCGGCCGAATGGCGCAAAGCGGGCGCTCAGCGACGAGGAGATCGCAGCGCTTCGTCAACGCGCCGCCACCGCCGAGGTGACAGCCAATCTCGAGGAGGAACTGTCGGTGGCGCTCGGCCTCGCCCATGAGATCAAGGGCGTCGACGATGCCGCGGCCCGGCTCGACTTCATCTTCGATTGCCTGCTCGCCAACCCGCCCAAGCTGGCCCTCGCGCAGGACGAGCGCCTGCGACTGCAGGTCGAGAACCACCGCCATGCCGGTTGGTTCACCGGCACGCTCGCCCGGGTCAGCGCCGGCAGCTCGGTGGCCCTCGTCCTCTTGGCCCTCGGCCTGTCCCTGGTCATCTGGGCTGTCGCTTTCGCCGTCCTCGGGTTGATGGCGCACCTCGATCAGCAGAGCGCCCTGCGCGCCGTCGACATGACGGCCTTGGCGACCGTCTCCTATGCGGCCGTGGTCGGTGGCATCCTCAGCATCGCGACCCGGCTGAAGGAGTTCTCGCGGCTCCGCGACCTCGACCCCTTCGCCATGTTCTGGACAGCGTTGCTCAAGCCGTTGATCGGCGTCCTGCTCGCCATCTTCATCCTGGCCGCCCTCTTCGGCGGCGTGGTCAGCCTGGGTGCCCTGCTCGACGACAACGCCTTTGCGGGCTACGGCACACCCGACGGTCTCGCCGCGCAAACCATCCACGTCCTCTGGGTCATCGGCTTTCTCGCCGGCTTCAGCGAACGCTTCGCCTGGGACTTCGTCGATCGCGCCCGCGGCCGCGTCGAGCATGGCGCCGAGCCCGGGGCCGAGGCGAAGACGAGAACCTAGCCCTTGACCGCCCCCGCCGTCATGCCGGAGACGATGTAGCGGTTGGCGACCAGGGCGAAGAGGATCACCGGGGCCACGACCAGTGTCGCATAGGCCGCGATCACGCCGTACTGCGCCCCGGCCTCGACCCCGCCCATGAACCGGGTGATGCCGACGGTCAAGGGCTGGGCGTCGCTGCCGGCGAGGAAGAGCGCGAAGAGATACTCGTTCCAGGAGATGATGAAGACGAGGATCGCCAAGGCATTGAGCCCCGGGCGGACCATCGGCAGCGAGATCGACCAGAAGAGCCGCCAGGGTCCGCAGCCGTCCATGATCGCCGCCTCGTCGATCTCCTTGGGCACCGTGGCGAAGAAGCCGACCATCAGCCAGACCGCAAACGGGATGTGGATCGCCAGATGCGCGAGCAACAGCCCGATGCGCGAACCCGAGAGGCCGAGATTGACGAAGAGAAGGAACATCGGCAGCGCCAGGACCACATAGGGCAGAAAGCGCATCGCCAGGACGCCGAAGGAGATGGTGGCCCGCGCCCGGTCGCCGATCCGGGTGAGGCCGTAGGCCATCGGCACGCAGATGACCAGCGTGATGACCACGGCGGCCGAGGCGATCAAGAGGCTGTTGGAGAGGAAAAAGAGAAAATTGCCGGCGCGAAAGGCGTCGACGAAGTTCTCGAGGGTGAAGTCGCGCAGCAGCAAGAGGTCGAGCGGCTGGCGAAAGATCGCCGTCCGGTTCAAGGCGGCAGCGGCGAGCAGAACCGGCGGCAACAGCGAGATGACGAGCCAGAGCGTCAACAGCGCATACTCGCCCGCCGTCAGCCAGCGCTGGCGCGGGCTCATGCGCCGGGCTCCTTGGTTCGGTAGAGCATGATGTAGAGCCAGGCGACGACCGCCATGATGATGAACATCGTAAAGGCGATGGTGTTGGCCATGCCCATGTCCTGCGCCGCGATGCCGCGATTGTAGGCGAGGATGCTCATCACCGTCGTGGCCCGGCCGGGGCCGCCGCCGGTGAGCGTCCAGATCATGTCGAACTCGCGAAACGCGCTGGTCATGATGATGATGGTGACGAACAGGATGTGCGGCCGGAGCATCGGCAGCACGACGTTCCAGATGATCGCGAAGGGCCCCGCCCCGTCGATCCGGGCGGCCTCGTAGAGCTCGTCCGGGATGGTGGTCAGCGCCGCGTAGAAGACGAGGATCGCCAAGGGCGTGAGGTGCCAGGCATTGGTGACGATGGTCGCCCAGAGCGCCAGCTCGCGCTCGATCAGCCAGTTCGGCTGCGGCAGGCCGAAGAAGCCGCCGAGCTGGTTGATCACCCCGAATTCCGGCTGCCAGAAGAAGAGCCGCCAGGTGATGCCGACGACCACCGGGGTCATCACGAAGGGGAGGAGAAAGAGCGCCATCCAGGTGGTCTTGAAGCGGATGCGCTTGCCGCTCATCAAGAACGCGATGAGCAACCCCATCACCAGGCAGATGGCGACATTGCCCAGCGTGAACAGCGTGGTGACCCGGAGCGAGTTGAGAAACAGCGGATCGTTGAGCGCCCGCTCGTAGTTCTCCAGCCCGACGAAGATCTGCTGCTGAAAGCGGTAGAGGAAGACCTCGTGCAGGCTGTAGCGGGCGGCGGTGACCAGCGGCACGCCGACGATGGCGACCAGCGCAATGAGCCCCGGCAGCATGAACAGCCAGCCGCGAGTGAAGCGATTGATCCCGGACGACGACATCGCTGTTCGGCCCGCGCGCCACCGGCCGGTGGCGCGCGGCGCGGCCGTGCTAGTCGATGTAGCCGGCGCGAGCGAAGGCCCGGCGCATGTCGTCGACCCAGCGCGTCTGGGCCTGCTCGGCGGTCAGGTCACCGCTGAACACGTCGGTGATGAAGTCGACCGTGCCCTGCCACATCACCGAGCCGTACTCGGGAATGCCCTGGCGGACGAAGACCTGCTCGAGCGTCTGCTGGTAGGCCGGCAGGAAGTCCTCGAAATAGGGCTGCTGGCCGGTCACCTCGGGATCCTCGAAATGCGCCCGCCTGGAGAACTGGTTGCTCCGCTTGGCGAACTCGATCTCGTTCTCCTGCAGCATCCAGTGCAGGAACTTGAACGATTCCTCGGCCATGTCGGTGTCGAAGACCATCACCCCGCCACCGCCGAGGAAGGGCACGCCCTGCTCGTAGCCGGCGAGATTGCCCTCCCACTTCGGCAAGGGCCGGTAGTGGACGTTGCCCGCGGCGTCACCCTCCGGGTCCTCGACCGTGGCCAGACCCTGCGGCCACATCGTGGCCATCGCCAGCCGGCCGTCGCGGAAGAACTCGAGCCCCTCGAGGAAGGCCCAGTTCCTGGCATCGGCCGGAGCCACGGTTGTCGCCAGATCGACGAAGTATTCCGCCGCATCGATCAGGATCGGGTGGTCGAGATCGGGCTCGAAATTCTCGTCCCAGCCGCTCAGCCCGGTGGAGTAGAGCACCACGATGAAGCTGCGGGCGATGCCGGAGCCGGCACCCAGGGCATCGGCCCAGCCGTGGAGCGGCCGCTCCAGCGTCTCGCCGGCCACCGTCTCGCCGGCATCGCGGGTGAAGAACTCGGCGACCTCGCGCAGCTCGGCCCAGGTGTTGGGCACGGTGAGCGGCCGGCCGTGCGCCTCCTCGAAGGCCGCCTGCTCGTCGGCATGCTCGAAGAAGTCCTCGCGGACGATCAGCATGGGTGCGGCGGGCGAGGTCGGCAGTGCGATGTACTCGCCCGGGCGCATCTCGCTCGTCATGTGCGATTCGACGATCAGCTCGGGATAGGCGTCGACGTCGAACCCGTATTTCTCGATGAACGGCGTCAGGTCGACCGTGTGGTCGGCGAAGGTGCCGTACCAGCCGGGGCTGTGATAGCCCATGTGCCAGCGGCCGGTGCCGCCGATCGCCTCGATCGCCATCTGGTCCCGCAACTGGTCCGGCGGCAGGATCTCGCCGACCACGCGAATCCCGGTCTGGCGCTCGTACTCGGGCGCGAAGTATTCGACCACGGCAGTGGCCTCCTCGCCCGGATGCAGCGCCCAGCGCAGCTCGATTTCCTGGGCCTTGGCCGCGCTGCCGTAAGCGACCAGAGCGACCAAGGCGACGGCCGGTGGCGTGACGCGTCCGATGGATTTCACGTCCATGGCTGTTATATCCCTCCCTGGGCGGTTTCGCGCGTGTCGATTTGCCGGCGGGGCTGTCGTCGTTCGTCTCGACCGGCACCGCTGTCGGGTAAGTGTTAGCGCTGGCGGTCCGGCCAGGCAAGGCGCGACGAAATGGGAGCAGGCATGCAGAAAGTCGGCAGGCTCGGCGGGCTCTGGCCCTGGAGCCGCGATTTTTCGCTCACGCTGGCCCGCGCCGGCAAGCGGATGTCGGACGAGGACGGCTTCATGGTGGCCGGCTACATGTCGTTCATCTCCATCGTCGCGATCTTTCCGTTCTTGATCTTTCTCGCTGCAATTCTCAGCTTTCTCGGCAGCGAGGCCGACCTCGAGCAGATCATGGATCTCGCCTTCGAGACCATGCCGACCGAAGTCGCCGAAGCGCTCGAGCCCGCGCTCGCCGAGGTCCTCGTCGGCCAGCAGACCGGCTTCTTGACCTTCGGCATCCTCGCCACCCTCTGGGCTGCCAGCAACGGCGTCGAGGCCGTCCGGCTGGCCTTCAACCGCGCCTACCGGGTCGAGCATCTGCGCCCTTTCTGGTACCGCCGGCTGCAGAACTTTCTCTTCGTCGTGCTCCTGGCCCTGATGGTGCCCTTGATGTCGTTCCTGATCGTCCTCGCCCCCTTGCTCTGGCGGGCGCTGACCTTCTGGATCGATCTCGGCTTCACCTTTGCGCTGTTTTTCACCTTCGTCCGCTACGCCATCGCCGTCCTCGCCTTGTTCGTCACGCTGATGGCGATGCATCGCTTCCTGCCCAACAACGGCCACAAGCTGCGCAACATCCTGCCCGGCGTGCTGCTCACCCTCGTGCTGTTCGTCGCCGCGGGCACCGGGTTTTCCTGGTACCTCGCCCACTTCGCCGACTACAGCGTCACCTATGGCAGCATGGCGAGCATCGTCATCGCACTTTTGTTTTTTTACATGACATCCGTCATCGTCATTCTCGGCGCCTATGTAAACGAGGAAGCCAAGCCGAGAAGAACGGCGAACGACCAAAAAACTGAATTAGTGGATTGATCATTTCGCTGTATTACGATATCTTCAGTTGACAAAAGTCGGGTTCATATTCGGCGCTGCGGTGATGGCGCCGACGAGGGAGTGTCGGATGGGGTCTTCGAGCGACGAGGGCGACACGCGAACGGCAGAGCTTCCGCCCGAATCGGCGAGCCTGCCGCGTGCCGTCGACTACCCCTTCCTGGCGCCGCTCGAGCGCTATGTCTTCGCCACGACCGAGGTGCTGCCCGCGTTCTCGATCGAGGCGCGCAAGCCGGTGCTGGCGCTGGGCTCCAATGCGGCGCCGCAGCAGTTGCGCCGCAAGTTCGCGGCGATCCCGGGCCACATCCCGATCAGCCGCGCCGTCCTCTTCGACCACGTCGTCGTCTACTCGGCCCACTTCACCCGCTACGGCGCGCTGCCGGCGACGCTGCACGCCCATCCCGGCGCCATCGCCTTCGTCGCCATCACCTGGCTCGACGAGCGCCAGCTCGCCCGGATGCACGAGACCGAATCGGTGGGCATCAACTACGACTACCGCGAGATCGCGGATGTCCGCCTCGAGCACGATGGCGGACAGGACGATGCGATCATTCCCGCCGACGTGCGGGTCGGCGCCTATGTCAGCCGCTACGGGCCGCTGCTGCACCAGGAACGGCCGATCCGCCTCGCAGAGACCGCCTCGTCCGGCTGTCCGCTGCCGGCCCTCACCCAGCCCGCCGCACTCCGTGTCGCCCAGCGCCGGGTCGCCCCCGACCTCGCCTTCGGCGACTTCCTCGAGCGGCTGACCGCCGACGAGGCCTTCCGCCGGGACTGCAGCTCGCGGCTGCGCGCTCACTGATCGACGCTGCCGTTCGCCACCTCGCGCACCAGTCCGTACTGGACCCGCATCATCGCCAGCCGGCGGTAGAAGTTCAAAAGCTGGCGCGCCGGGTCGCTCATCTTCTCGTAGCCTGAGATGAAGGCGACGATGGTGCCGAGCGTGGTCTGGCCTTCGATCACCAGATAGCCGCCGACCACGAGCACGCTCAACGGCCCGAGATGGCCGAGCAGGTTGTTGACGAACTTCACCCCGTATTTGAGACGGGCGATCTTGATCTTCAGCCCGTAGAGCCGCTCGATCAGCCGGTCGGCAGTGGTTTGCGCGGCCAGGGCCTCGGCCGCCGCTGCCTGGCCGTGCTCGTGCACCGCCTCGCCGAGGCGGCGCTGGCTCCTGGTCTTCTTGCCGGTGAGCTCGTTGAGCCGCGGCTGGACCAGGGCCACCAGGATCACCGAGGGTACGAAGAAGCCCAGCGCTACCACGGCCACCAGGGGATCCACCACCAGCATGTAGCCGGCGATGCTGAGCACGATGCCGGCCTGCAGCAGCGGAAAAGCCAGGCTCTCGGCGACGAAGCCACCGACCTCCTCGGCCTCCTTGACGATCAGCGACTGCCGGGTGCCCTCGGCGATCTCGGCACCGAAATCCTCGTTGGCGGCGATCCGCCGCCGGAGCCGCCGGGTCACCCCCTCGCCGACCCGCTCGAGATAGACGTTGCGCAGGTATTTGAGGCAGCCCTGGCCGAGCGCCACGGCGAGATAGAGCCCACCCAGGAGGTAGAGCAGGTCGAGATCCATCCCGCCGATCGCCTCGTTGACGATCCGTCGCTGCAGCTCGAGCGGCGCCAGCGTCAACGGAAAGACCAGGAACGTCAAAAGACAGAGCGGCACCTGCTGGCGGCGGCTCACCGCGATCACATAGCGGTAGAGCCCCTCCGGCAAGCGCGCCAGCGGCCGCTCGTCGACCGACGGCAACAGCCTGGAAACGAGATGCGTAATCCGGTTGCGCTCGCTCAAAAGGACGAGCCCGGCTCCTCGAGAAAGGCCAATTCCTCGGCCGTGCTCTGGCGCCCCAAAATGGCGTTGCGGTGGGGAAAGCGGCCGAACCGCTCGATCACGTCGCGGTGGCGGATCGCGTAGTCGAGATAGCCCGCATCGCCCAGTTCGCGGAACAGCGCCACTGCCCGCTCCTGGTCGGCCAGGTTCTCCGCATGCTCGAAGGGCAGATAGAGAAACAGCCGCTGGTCGGTCGAAAGCCCCCGGTCGAGCCCCCGATCGACCGCCAGCCGGGCCAGGGCCAACGCCCGCTCGTCGGTAGCGAAGGCGGCCGGGGTGCCACGGTGGGTATTGCGCGGCACCTGATCGAACAGGATGACCAGCGCCAGGAGCCCGTCGGTCTCGGCCGCCCAGCCGTCGAGCTCACCCTTGGCCGCCCGCCCGTAGACGGCACCCAGCCGCTCGCGCACCTCGACGTCGAAGGCGTCGCCACCGCCGAACCACTTGGGCTTGGTCGCGGGATCGAACCACCAGGCGAGGACGGCTTCGGGCGTGTCCAGCGGGTCCATGGTCAAAGCCCGTAATAGAGCTGGAACTCGCCGGGCGTCGGCAGCCGGGCGAGATAATCGAGCTCCCCCCGCTTGACCGCGACATAGGCCTCGACGAGCTCGCTCGGCATGACGTCGCCGCGCAGCAGGAAGTCGTGGTCGGCCTCGAGCGCGTCGAGAGCGGCATCGAGCGAGCGGGCGGTCGAGGGAATCCCCTCGAGCTCCTCGGGACGCAGATCGTAGAGGTTGCGGTCCATGGCGTCACCCGGCTCGAGCTTGCGCGCGATGCCGTCGAGCCCGGCCATCAAGACGGCGGTCAGCGCCAGGTAGGGATTGGCGCCGGGGTCGGCGAAGCGGAGCTCGACGCGCTTTCGGTCCGGGCGGTCGGCATAGGGAATGCGCACCGCGGCCGAGCGGTTGTGCGCGGCGAAGGTCAAGAGCGTCGGCTCGTCCTGAGTCGGCTGCAGCCGGCGGTAGCTGTTGGTCGTGGGGTTGGTGAACGCGTTCAAGGCCACGGCGTGGGCCAGGATGCCGGCGGTGAACTGCAGGCAGAGCGAGCTCAGATCGGCGTAGCCCTGCCCGGCGAAGAGGGGCTTGCCCCGGCTCCAGAAGGATTGCGCGAGATAGAGCGGTGCGCCCGGCTCGTCGGCGATCGGCTTGGCCATGAAGCTCGCCGACTTGCCGTAGGATGCCGCCACCTGATGGGTGACGTACTTGGTCAGCTGCAGCCGGTCGGCGAGCTCGACCAGCCCGCTCTTGCCGATCGAGAGCCGGTGCTGGCTGGCCGCCGGCCCGTGCTCGTGACGCAGCTCCGACAGGCCCAGGCCCTGGAGCGTGGTGGTGATTTCGGCCCGGATGTCGCTGTGATGATCGGCCGGCGGCAGGCAGGCCTGGGCCGCCGCCGGCACCGGCCGGTGGCCGCTGTTGCCGCCGGCATAGACGGCACCGCCGGCCGTCCGGGCTTCACTCGACTCGAGCGCATAAGACGCCCGCGACGCCCCGATCTCGACCCGCACGTCGTCGAACAGGAAGAAGCCGAGCTCGGCCGAGAGCCGGCAGGTCTCGGCGATGCCGCTCTCGCCCAGATAGGCCTCGGCGCGCCGGGCGGTGGAGCGTGGGTCGCGCTCGTAGCCCATGCCGGTGGCCGGCTCGGCGCCGTCGCAAAAGAGGCAGAGCGTCGGCTGGGCTGCGAACGGATCGGAAAAGGCCGAGGCGAGATCGGGCTTGAGCAAGAGATCGGCCTCGCTGACGTCGCGCCAGCCCGGGATCGCCGAGCCGTCGATCAACAGCCCGTGGTCGAGCTGATGCTGCTCCAGGCTCGGCCCGTCCACGGTGGTGTGCCGCCACCGCCCGGCGAGATCGGTGAACCGGAGATCGACACTTCGGATACCCTCGCTCTCGATCCGCTCGAAGAGCTGGTCCACGTCAGCCATTCTCGACGCCCCGCTGAATGTCCCGCGCCGTCCCCGGCGCGATATTGGCCGCCTTCTCTAGGTGATGCCGGCGCAAACGCCAAGCGTCGCCGGCTCGCCATGCGGTCTAATGGTCCCTCGGCCAATCGGGGGGTGCAATGCAGCACGAGCATGCTATCGTCGCCGCGCTCGAGAACATCTTCCGACCGGACGACGCGAGGGAGCAAGCATGGCTTGGGTTCTGACCTATGACGGCTACCTACCGGCCGCGGAGAAGCACCGCGAGGCCCTGACCACGCTCGGCAACGGCTATTTCGCCACCCGCGGCGCGACCACCGACGCGGTCGCCGACGACGTGCACTACCCCGGCTGCTACTTCGCCGGGCTCTACAACCGCCTGGTCAGCCGGGTCGGCGATCGCGACGTCGAGAACGAGGACCTGGTCAACGCCCCGAACTGGCTGCCCTTGACCTTCAGGATCGAGGACGAGCCCTGGTTCTCTATCGATGCCGTCGAGATCGACTCCTATCGGCTGGAGCTCGACGTCCGGCAGGGGATCCTGACCCGCGAGATGCGCTTTCGCGACCCTGCCGGGCGGACCACGCAGTACCGCGAGGAACGGCTGGTCAGTATGGCCGACCGCCACCAGGCCGGCATCCGGCTCGAGCTTCGCGCCCTCGACTGGGAGGGCCGCATCACCATCCGCTCGGCCCTCGACGGCGGCGTGATCAACGCCGGGGTCGAGCGCTACAAGGATCTCGAGAGCCGCCATCTCGAGACCCTCGAGACCCGGGCCGTCGATGCCGAGACCATCCTGTTGCGCTGCCGCACCAGCCAGTCACGGGTCGAGCTGGTCCAGGCGGCCCGGCTGCGCCTCTGGCAGGGGGCCGAGCCGGTCACCGAGGAGGCACTGACCGAAACCGCCGACGATGCGATCAGCCAAGAGGTGACGCTGGCGATGGACCGCCGGACTCTGCGGATCGAAAAGCTCGTGGCCCTCTTCACCAACCGCGACCCGGCAATTGCCGAGGCCGGCATCGAGGCCGAGGAGGCGCTCCGGCAGACCCACGATTTTGGCTGGCTCAGGGATCGCCACGTGCGCTGCTGGGGGCAGCTCTGGGACACCTGCGACATGACCTTCCGGCGCCGGGCGCAGGGCAGCAACGGCGAGCAGATGAAGCTCCGGGTCCACATCTTCCACCTTCTGCAGACCATCTCGCCCAACTCGATCGACTACGACGTGGGCGTGCCGGCGCGCGGCTGGCACGGCGAGGCCTATCGCGGCCACATCTTCTGGGACGAGCTGTTCATCCTGCCGTTCCTCACGCTGCGCCTGCCGCAACTGGTGCGCGAAACAATCCGCTACCGCTACCGGCGGCTCAACGAGGCGCGCAAGGCGGCCCGCGCCGAAGGCTTCAGGGGCGCCATGTTCCCGTGGCAGAGCGGCTCGAACGGCCGGGAGGAGACCCAGATCGTCCACCTCAACCCCCAATCCGGCCGCTGGCTGCCCGACACCAGCCATCGCCAGCGCCACGTCAACGCCGCGATCTGCTACAATATCTGGCGCTACTGGGAGGCCACCGGCGACGACGACTTCATCCACTACTACGGCGCCGAGCTGTTCCTCTCGATCGCCCGGTTCTGGGGCTCGATCGCGAGCTACGACGCCGAGATCGACCGCTACGAGATCAAGGGCGTGATGGGCCCGGACGAGTTCCACACCGCCTACCCCGACACCGACCCCGAAGAGGCCGGCGGCATCGACAACAACGCCTATACCAACGTCATGGTCGCCTGGCTGATGGCTCGCGCCCTCGACCTGATCGACATGCTGCCCGAGACCCGCCGGACCAAGCTCTTGGCGCTGCTCGAGGTCGACGAGGCCGAGCTCGAGCGCTGGTACGACATCAGCCGCAAGCTCAAGGTCCCCTTCCAGGACGGCGGCATCATCAACCAGTTCGACGGCTACGAGCGACTAAAAGAGCTCGACTGGCAGGCCTACCGCGAGAAATACGACGACGTCCACCGGCTCGACCGCATCCTCGAGGCCGAAGGCGACGATCCCAATGCCTACCAGGTCTCCAAGCAGGCGGACGTGTTGATGCTCTTCTACCTGTTCTCGGCGGAGGAGCTGGACCTGATCTTCGAGGCGCTGGGCTACGAGTTCAGCCACGATTTGATCAAGAAGAACATCGACTACTACCTGGCGCGGACCAGCCACGGCTCGACGCTGAGCCTGATCACCCATGCCTGGGTGCTCGCCCGCTCCGATCGGGCGCATTCCTGGCACCTGTTCTGCGAGGCGCTCGACAGCGACATCGCGGACATCCAGGGCGGCACGACACCCGAGGGCATCCACACCGGGGCCATGGCGGGCACGGTCGATCTCGTCCAGCGCAACTATCTCGGGCTCGAAACCCGGGCCGACGTGCTGCACTTCAACCCGATCCTTCCCGAGGACGTCGAGTGCCTGCACGTCAGCCTGCGCTACCGCCGCCACCGGCTCGATGTCGAGGCGACCCACACGCATCTGACGGTCCGGAGCCGCCCCGAGGTGGCGCCGATGATCGAGATCGCGTACCGCAGCCACGTACGAAAACTGAACCCAGGCGACCGGCAGGAGTTCCGCCTGATCCGTCCCGAAGACCGCAATCGCGGCAACACCAGGAGGGAGACAGCGTCTGATGTCTGAAAAACCGCTCATCATCTGGCTGAACGAGCTGCGCCGCGAGGACGGTGCCAAGGTCGGCGGCAAGAATTCGTCACTGGGCGAGATGATCGCCAACCTCGAGAGCCAGGGGATCGCCGTGCCGGGCGGCTTCGCCACCACCGCCGACGCCTATTGGCACTATGTCGACAGTAACGACCTGCGCAGCAAGATCGCCGACACGATGCAGGACCTGAAGAGCGATCACAGCAATCTCGCCAAGATCGGCCAGAAGGTCCGCGA
>SLRI01000292.1 GCA_007131045.1 Rhodospirillales bacterium | reverse complement strand
TGATCGGCTTCAAGTCCGACAACCACCGCTCGTTTCTGGGCTGGAAGCGGGTTCCCTACATCTGGATGGGCACGCTGATCCAGTTCGGCGGCCTCGCGATCATGCCGTTCGCGCTGATCGTGCTTTCGGGCGACACCACCAACGCGCCGGACTGGCTCGGCCCCGCCGGTGCGGCACTGGCCTTTCTCATGGTCGGCGCCGGCCTGCACACCACCCAGACGGCGGGCCTGGCGCTGGCCACCGATCTGGCGCCCGAGGACAAGCGGCCCAGGGTCGTGGCCCTGCTCTACGTCACGCTGCTGCTCGGCATGGTCTGCGCCTCGCTGGTCTTCGGCTGGGTGCTCCACGACTTCAGCCAGGTCACGCTGATCCAGGTGATCCAGGGTGCAGCCGTGGTCACCATCGTCTTGAACGTCGTGGCCCTCTGGAAGCAGGAAGCGCGCAACCCCGGCGCCACGCGGCACGACGCGCCCCGGCCCGATTTCCGCACCTCCTGGAACGCCTTCATCAACGGTGGCAAGGCGGCGCGCATCCTGGTCGCGGTCGGGCTGGGTACTGCCGCATTCTCGATGCAGGACATCCTGCTCGAGCCTTATGGCGGCGAGATCCTGGGCCTCACCGTGGGCCAGACGACGATGCTGACCGCACTCCTCGCCGGCGGCTCGCTCGTCGGCTTCGCCCTGGCGGCCCGGCGGCTCGGCCGGGGCAGCGATCCCTTTCGCCTCGCCAGCCTCGGCGTGCTCGCCGGCATCGTGGCGTTCTCGGCCGTGATCTTCGCCCAGCCCCTCGACTCGGCACTGATCTTCAGGATCGGCACGGCCTTGATCGGCTTCGGCGGCGGGCTCTTTGCGGTGGCCATGCTGACCGCCTCGATGCAGCTCGCCCGGGACGGCCAGAGCGGTTTGGCGCTCGGCGCCTGGGGGGCGGTCGTCGCCACCTCCACCGGCGTTGCCGTGGCCCTGGGCGGTGCCATTCGCGACATCGTCACCAAGCTCGCAACCTCGGGTGCCCTCGGGCCCGCCATGACCGGCCCGGAGGTCGGCTACAGCGTCGTCTATCACCTCGAAATAGCGCTTCTCTTCGCCACACTGGTCGCGATCGGCCCGCTCGTGAGCTCGCGGCTGACCACCGGCCACACTTCGACCCGCACCGGCAAGTTCGGCCTGAACGAATTTCCGGCCTGAACGACGAACCTCGGAGACGTCAAATGGAAACAGGCGCAATAACCGGCTATATCGACGTCGCACAAGTCGTGCTCTACGTCTTCTGGGCCTTCTTCTTCGGCCTCGTCGTCTACCTCCTGCGGGAGAACAAGCGCGAGGGCTACCCTCTGGACCCTGACGGCGGGCGCAACGATATCGGCGACTTCCTGTTGCCGATCCCCGCCCCTAAGACCTTCCACCGGCCGCAGGGCGGCACCTATTCGGTGCCCGACGGCGTCTTCGACACCCGGCCGATCAAGGGTGCGCCGCTCGAGCGGTTCCCGGGCGCCCCGATCCAGCCGACCGGCAACCCGATGCTCGCCGCCATCGGCCCCGGCTCCTACACCGAGCGCGCGGACGTGCCCGACGTGACCTTCGAGGGCAGGACGCGGATCGTGCCCCTGCGGAGCGACGACCACTACGAGATCGCGCCCGGCGACTTCGATCCCCGCGGCCTGCCGGTCCGTGGCGCGGACGGTGTCCGGGGCGGCACGATCGCCGATGTCTGGGTCGACCGCTCCGAGGCGATCGCCCGCTACTACGAGGTCGAGATCGCGGGCGGTGACCGGGTGCTCCTGCCGGTCCCCCTGGCGCGCGTCCACAAGCGCGACGGCTATGTCGGCGTGAAGTCGATCCTGGCCGCGCATTTCGCGGACGTGCCGCGGACCAAGAGCGCCGAGCAGCTCACCCACCTCGAGGAGGACAAGATCTGCGCCTATTACGGCGGCGGCACACTCTACGCCACGCCCGACCGGCTCGGGCCGCTGCTATGAGCGGGCGTCTCGAACCCCACCACACCGAGGCGATGGGCGAATACGACTACGAGCCCTCTCCCGGGCTGCCCGGCCGGCTGCCGGCGGGCGAGCACGTCCTCTGGCAGGGGGCGCCGGACTGGCGGAGCCTCGCGATCCGCGCCTTTCACGCCAGGAAGGTGGCGATCTACTGCATCCTCCTGATGGCCTGGCACTTCTATGGCCGGATCTACGACGGCTACTCGGTCGCCATGGCGCTCAACGCGCTGATGATCCCGGTCCTCTTGACGATCGCGGTGACAGCGCTCCTGGCCGGGCTCGGCTGGCTCAGCGCCTGGACCACCATCTACACGATCACCAACAAGCGGATCGTGCTGCGCGCCGGCATCGCCATTCCGATGAGCATCAACATCCCGTTCAAGAGCCTGGCCGAGGGCAATCTCAAGCTGCATCGCGACGGCACCGGCGACGTGATCCTCAAGATCGCGGGCAACGACCGGATCGCCTACGTTCATCTCTGGCCGCATGTCCGCCGCTGGCGGTTCAAGCGCCCGGAGCCGATGCTGCGCTGCATCCCGGAGCCGCTGCAGGCCGCCGAGATGCTCGGCCGTGCGGTGAGCCCGGCGACGGCACCCGAGCTTCGTTCCATCGAGAGCAGCGCCCCGACAGCAGAGGCTGCCCGTTCGGCCGCCGATCGAGACCGGTCCATGCCGGCTTCGAACGGCCGGTCGGGCCTCGCCGCCGCGGCGCGCTGAATTTTCCAGGTCTGGAGGGAGACCCGGTCATGCAGAGCAAGCCGACAACGACCACGACGACAGCCTCCATGCCGAAGCCGGCGCTCGTGGGCATCGCGCTCCTGCTCGGCTTCACCTTTCTCGTGATCATCGGCGGCAAGACCTATGATGTCGGCACGGTGAACAACCCCGTGGCCGCGGTCGCCATCGAGCGCGAGCTCCGGTTCGAGGACCGGGCGAACGGTGCGCTCCTGATCTTCAGGGGCACCAGCGACGAGCTCGTCTATACGATCGAGCCCGGCAGCAACAGCGGCTTCGTCCGCGGCGTGCTGCGCGGCTTCGCCCGCGAGCGGCACCGCTCGGGCGTCGGAATCGAGCCGCCCTTCTTGCTTTCCGCCCTGGTCGATGGTCGGATGTTCCTCGAAGACCCGGAGACGGGGCGCAAGGTGCCGCTGGACGGCTTCGGCCGGACCAACTCGGAGGCCTTCGCCCGGATTCTCCGGGCCAATGGGACGGTCGCGGGAGGGACGGCTTCATGATGGCAGGTTTCTTGATCAGCCGAGAGAGCTTCGACGTGCCGTGCACGGTCGAGGTCGAGCACAGCTTCGACAGCCTGCACGCCTATGCCGATCTCGACGGCGATATCGAGATTTATCCGGGCGACGAGGTGATCATCCACGACGCACCCGTCGACGTGCCGTACGGCGAGACCCGGACCATGCGCTCCACCGCGACCGTGATCCGCGCTTCCGCCGTGGAGCGGGCCTGGACCAGGCTCACCGGTCGCTTCGAGTTCATGGAGCTATTGGAATTCAGCTTCTCTTCGGGAAAAAAGCTATGAGTGCTTCGATGACCGCGTCGACCCCGACGCCCGTCCGGCAGCGTGAGATCAACGAGACCACGCGGATGGCGCAAGAGACGACGATGCTCAGCCCCCGCTTCTACACCACCAACTTCGCCGAGATGGACAAGCTCGACGTCGAGCCGATCCGGGCGCAGTGGGACGCGCTGATCAAGGAAATGCAGGACGATCCCAACAAGGGTCATTTCAAGCGCACCGACGAGTGGGACGAGGTCGATCTCGAGGCATTGACCCCGGAGCTGAGAAAAGAGCTCACCGACTTCCTGGTCAGCTCGCTGACCGCCGAGTTCTCCGGCTGCGTGCTCTATACCGAGATCAGAAAGCGCATCCAGAACAAGGACATCAAGGAGCTGTTCAAGCTCATGGCGCGGGACGAGTCGCGCCATGCCGGCTTCATCAACGACACGCTCAAGGACTTCGACATCGGTGTCGACCTCGGCTTTCTGACCAAGGCCAAGAAATACACCTACTTCCAGCCGAAGTTCATCTTCTACGCGACCTACCTCTCCGAGAAGATCGGCTACGCCCGCTACATCTCGATCTTTCGCCACCTCGAGCGGCATCCGGAGAAGCGGATCCATCCGATCTTCAAATGGTTCGAGAAGTGGTGCAACGACGAGTTCCGCCACGGCGAGGCCTTCGCGCTCTTGATGCGGGCGAACCCGAGCGTGCTC
>SLRI01000238.1 GCA_007131045.1 Rhodospirillales bacterium | reverse complement strand
GCTTCCGCCGTTTCCGGCACCTCGCCGGGCTCGGGCTCGCCGGCCACGGCCAAGGGCTCGTCCGTGACCGGCCGGTGGATCAGGCCGTAGAGCAGGTTGTGGCAAATCGTCCCGGTCATGATCGCGGCCGGGTTGCCGACATAGGCGATGCGCCGGCCGGTCAAGGAATCCGCGAGCTCGTTCAAGGGCTGGTCGTTGACCAGGAGCCTGCCGCGCGACGGGTCGAGGAGGTTGGCGAGGACCAGGCAGAGCTCCTCCTTGCCGCTGCCGGAAGCGCCGACGATGGCGACCTGCTCGGGCTGCTCGATCGTGAAGGTCACCTGATCGAGCCGGGTGTCGCCGTCCTCGTCGCTGACCGTGACCCCGCGCGCCTGCCAGTCGCCGATCATCGAGACCCCGGCGGGCGGATCGCTCGACTGCCGCTTATCCTCGATCACGCCCGGGATGTCGAACTGCGCCACCACCTGGTCGTACTTGATCCGGACATCCATGAAGAGCTGGTAGTGGTTCAACAGCTCGCGCCATGGCGCGGACATGTCCTTGTGCGCGCCGATCACCGCGACCAGCGCACCCAACGTCAAATCCCCCTGGATGACCAGGTAGCCGCCGATCGAGAAGAAGAAGAACGGGCCGAGCTGGGCGAGGAAATTGTTGATGAACTTGATCAGGAACTTGAGCTTGTAGATTTCGAAGCGGATATCGAACACCCGGCCCAGCTCGCGCGCGAAGATCGCCCGCTCGTACTGGGTTGCATCATTGGCGCGGATGTCGCGCACCCCGCCCGCGGTCTCGCTGATCTTCTCGGCGAGGCGCCGCATCCGGCGCACCCGGCGCTTGCCGAGCGCGTTGACCTTCTTCTGCAGCTTGGGGATCAGGTAGATCTGCACCGGATAGAGGATGATGGCGGCGATGCCGAGCACCGGGTCCTGGATGAACATGAAGGTGAGGATGGTGAGCAGCGTGCCGCCCTGGAACGCCGGGGTGGCCAGGGCCTCGCCGACATAGCCGCCCAGGGGCTCGACCTCGGCATTGATCAGCTGCACCAGCTCGCCCTGGCTCAGCCGGCGGAACTGCGGCAGGGGAAAGCGCATCGTCTGGCTGTAGAGCATGTAGCGCAGGCGGCGCAGCATCCGTTCGGCGACCACGCCCTTGTACACGTTGATGAAATACTTGAAGGCGCCGTTGATCAGCACCAGCACCAGAAAAACGGTGCACAGCACCATCAGGTATTCGAGCTGATCCAGCTCGTAGCCGAGGATGGCGCCGCCATCGGGCTCGCCCAGCGCGTCGTTGATGATCTGCTTGGGCAGGTCGAGCGAGGCATAGAGGAACGGAAACGACAGCACCGTCACCAGAAGAATGGCGAGCTGCTGGCGCCAGCTGTAGCGCCTGATGAAGCCGAATATCGTTGGTTGCATAAACCCCGCGGCTCGCCCGCCCGTCCTCTACCGCCGGCGATACTAGTGCGGCCGCAGCGGGCGCACCAGTAGCCGATGTCACAAGCGTGGCGGGGGGCCGGGTCGGCTACTCGACCGCGTCCATCAGCGAACGGTCGGTCACCATCTGGTCGCAGGTCTCCTGGTCGTGCTTGTCCGCGATGATGTAGCCGAGCTCGTGGGCGACGAGGTCGCCGTCCAGGGTCAGCTTGCGGTTGTCCTGGCTGTGCACCCAGCCCTCCGGCGTGACCAGGATCACGCTCCGTCGAAACAGCTGCTCGTAGTCGTCGCGCATGAAGCCGAACGGGGCGCCACTGTCGCGGAAAGGCCGCGGCGACGGGCCGATGTCGCAGGCCCAGCGATTGATCGACCAGGGCGCGGTGCAGCGCGTGCGCAGCTCACGCTCGCCGCCCAACTCGCGGCCGTAGACCGACTGGGTCCAGCCGCCCGGGCCATGCGTCCAGATCTCGTGGTAGTGCGGGATCGCGAGGCCGTCCGGGTCGAGGGTGGCGTGCTGCAGCACGATGCGCCCGGGTTCCTCCTCGGTGATCGCGCTGTATTCCTCGGTGACGAGCGCAGGCGGCCGCTCCGGATTCAAATGGTCGTGCTCGCCGTCCTCGTGGAAGTAGTAGGTCACCGAATGGCAGCCGGCGAACTTCAGGACGTGCTCGCGCCCGGCTACGTCGTCGGCGCCGGCCACGCCGGCCGTGCCGAGCAGGGCGCCGCACAAGATGATGCTCAACCTCTTCATTGCAGTCTCCCCTCCAGCCCAGATTGACGCGCGAGGCGCAAGCTTGCGAGGAAAGCCGATCTCGACGGTTCTGCCAAGCCCGGCGGTCGGCCGTGACGGCTCAGCGTTGTTTCGCCACGTTGTCCAGCCGGCGGCCGTACCGCTAGTCTCGGCGCCATTCGATAAGTGGCCGACTCTCGGGGGAGCAACGATGCAGGGCCTCTACCGCCAGATCTACGAGCAGAGCCTGAACCAGCCCGAGACGTTCTGGGCGGAGGCCGCCGAAGCCCTGCACTGGGACAAGAAGTGGGACCGCGTCATCGACTCGAGCCGCGCCCCCTTCTACAGCTGGTTCAAAGGCGGCCGGCTCAACACCTGCTACAATGCCGTCGACCGCCACGTCGAGGCCGGCCGCGGCAGCCAGCCGGCGATCATCCACGACAGCCCGGTCACCGGGACCAAGCGCAGCATCAGCTACGCCGAGCTGAAGGACCTGACAGCCCGCTTCGCCGGCGCCCTGGTCCAGCGCGGCGTCCGCCACGGCGACCGCGTCATCATCTACATGCCGATGGTCCCGGAAGCGCTGGTCGCGATGCTCGCCTGTGCCCGGATCGGTGCGGTCCACTCCGTCGTCTTCGGCGGCTTCGCGGCGCACGAGCTGGCCACCCGGATCGACGACGCCAAGCCGGTGATGATCGTCTCGGCCAGCTGCGGCATCGAGCCCGGCCGCGTCGTGCCCTACAAGCCGCTGCTCGACCGCGCCATCGCCGAAGCGACCCACAAGCCGAACCACTGCATCATCCTCGCCCGCGAGCAATGCGCGGCCGAGCTCGAGGCGCCGCGCGACCTCGACTGGAACGCGGCCATGGCAGCCGCCCACCCGGTCGACTGCGTGCCCGTCGAGGCCACCGACCCGCTCTATATCCTCTATACCTCGGGCACCACCGGCCAACCCAAGGGTGTGGTTCGCGACAACGGCGGCCACGCCACCGCACTCCTCTGGTCGATGAAGCACATCTATGGCGTCGAGCCCGGCGAGGTCTATTGGGCCGCCTCCGACGTCGGCTGGGTCGTCGGCCACAGCTACATCTGCTACGCCCCGCTCCTGAACGGCAACACCACCATCGTCTACGAGGGCAAGCCCATCGGCACGCCGGATGCCGGCGCCTTCTGGCGGGTCATCGCCGAGCATAAAGTCTCGGTGATGTTCACCGCGCCCACCGCCTTTCGCGCCATCAGGAAGGAGGACCCCGAGGGCGAGTTCGTGCGCCAATACGACCTCAGCCGCTTCCGCACGCTCTTTCTCGCCGGCGAGCGCTGCGATCCCGACACCCTGCTCTGGGCCGAGGCGCAGCTCGGCGTTCCGGTCATCGACCACTGGTGGCAGACCGAGACCGGCTGGGCCATCGCCGCCAACCCGCTCGGCATCGAGAAGCTGCCGGTCAAGCCCGGCTCGCCGACCGTGCCGATGCCCGGCTACGACGTCCAGATCCTCGACGAGGAAGGCCAGCAGGTGACCAGGCCCGGCACCATCGGCGCCATCGTCGTCAAGCTGCCGCTGCCGCCCTCCTGCCTGCCGACCTTGTGGAACGCCGACGACCGCTTCCGCCAAGCCTACCTCACCCGGTTTCCCGGCTACTACCTCACCGGCGACGCCGGCTATATCGACGAGGACGGCTACCTCTTCATCATGAGCCGGATCGACGACATCATCAACGTCGCCGGCCACAGGCTCTCCACCGGCGGCATGGAGGAGGTCCTGGCCTCCCACCCGGCCGTCGCCGAATGCGCCGTCATCGGCGTCGCCGACCAGCTCAAGGGCGAGCTGCCGATGGGCTTCGTCGTGCTGCAGGGCGGCGTCACCAAGTCCGACGAGGAGATCAAGAAGGAGCTCGTCGCCAAGGTCCGCGACGAAATCGGCCCGGTCGCCGCCTTCAAGCTCGTCGCCGTCGTCAAGCGCCTGCCCAAGACCCGCTCCGGCAAGATCCTCCGCGGCACCATGAAGAGCCTCGCCGACGACAAGCCCTGGAAAATGCCCGCCACCATCGACGACCCCGC
>SLRI01000103.1 GCA_007131045.1 Rhodospirillales bacterium | reverse complement strand
GTGGTGGTGCCGATCGTCGTCTTCGGCCGCATGGTGCGCCGGCTGTCGCGTCAAGCCCAGGACCGCATGGCCGATGTCAGCGGCCAGGCCGAGGAGACGGTCAACGCCGTGCGGACGGTCCAGGCCTTCGCCCAGGAAGCCCGTGAATCCGATCGTTTCGCCCAGGCGAGCGAGGCAGCGTTTCTGGCCGCCGCCGCCCGCGCCCGCGCCCGCGCCATGCTCGCCGCGATGGTCATCACGCTGGTTTTCGGGGCGATTGTCGCGGTGCTCTGGATGGGCGGCCGCGACGTCCTGGCCGGCACCATCACCGCGGGCGAGCTCTCCGCCTTCGTCTTCTTCGCCACCGTGGTGGCGACGGCGGTGGGCGGGCTCTCCGACATCCTGGGCGATCTGCAGCGCGCCGCCGGGGCCACCGAGCGGTTGTTCGAGCTGCTCGACAGCGAGCCGGAGATCAAGGCCCCGGCGAATCCGCTGCCGCTGCCGGCGCGGACCCGGGGCGAGGTGCATTTCGAGGCGGTGCGCTTCGCCTACCCGTCGCACCCCGACCGGCTGATCCTCGACGATCTCGATCTTCTGGTGAAGCCCGGCGAACGGGTGGCGCTGGTCGGCCCGTCGGGTGCCGGCAAGACCAGTCTCTTTCAGCTGGTCATGCGCTTTTATGACCCGCTCGAGGGCCGCATCCTGCTCGACGGCCAGCCGATCGACCAGCTCGAGCCGATGGCCTATCGCGCGCGGCTCGGCCTCGTCCCGCAGGACCCGGTCATCTTCTCCGCCGATGCCTGGACCAATATCCGCTACGGCCGGCCGGAGGCCAGCGACGCCGAGGTGATGGCCGCCGCCGAAGCCGCCGCCGCCCGCGGCTTCATCGAGGCGCTGCCCGAGGGCTTCCAGACGTTTCTCGGCGAGAAGGGGGTCCGGCTCTCGGGTGGCCAGCGCCAGCGGATCGCCATTGCCCGCGCTCTCTTGAGCGATCCGGCGGTCCTCCTGCTCGACGAGGCGACGAGCTCGCTCGACGCCGAGAGCGAGCATCTGGTGCAGGCGGCCCTCGACAACCTGATGCAGAGCCGCACCAGCATCGTCATCGCGCATCGCCTCGCCACCGTGCTGAAGGCCGACCGCATCCTGGTGATGGAGGAAGGTCGGATCGTCGATACCGGCACCCATCCGGAGCTGGTCCGCCGTGGCGGGCTCTACGCCCGGCTGGCCGACCTGCAGTTCCGCACCGGCGAGGCGGCCTGACCCGGCCTGCGTTTTCGGGAAAAGATGGCGGCGTTAACGGATTGGCAATGCCGGTCGGGCATAGTCGGCGGATCGAAAGCGCAGATTTTTGGACGTCGCCCCATGTATCGATTGATATTGATCGAGGCGGATGCGGCGGCGCACGCGGCGGTGCTGCGGGCGCTGGCGGACAGCCCCCTGCCCTTCGCGGTCGAGCCGGCGCCCGATCTCGACGCCGCCGCCGCCACTGCGCGCGACCGGTCGGTCGATGCCTTGCTGCTGGCCGTGCCGCACGAGGATTGCGCGATCGAGACGATCGGCCGCTGCCGGGCGCTTTTTCCGGCACCGCCGTTGATCGTGCTGACTGCGGCTGCCGGTCTCGACTTCGCCCGCGCGGCGTTGCGCGCCGGCGCGCAGGACGTGGTGGTCGAGCACGAGCGGGCAATGGCCGTCCTCTCACGCATCCTGCTCTATGCGATCGAGCGCGCCAACGCGGAAGCGCGCCGGCGCGAGCTGCAGGTCGAAGCCCGGACGCTCGAGGCCTTGCTGGACGCGCTGTTCGCCCACACCACCGACGGCTTCATCGAGCTCGATCCCGCCGGCGCGGTGCGTCGCGCCAGTCCGAGCGCTGCCGGGCTGATCGGCTGGGGCAGCGGCGAGCCGCCCGGCTGCCGTCTGGCCGCACGCCTGCACCAGCATGACGCGAGGCGGCTGGCGGCGCTGCGGCGAGGCCCCGATGCGGTGGTCGGGGCGGCGCCGCTCACCGTCACCGTGGCACGGACGTCGCGCCTCTTGGAGCTGCGGCCGCTGCCGCTCGCCCTCGAGCACAGCGAGACGCCGCAGCTGCTGGCCGTGGCGGAGATCGAGGCCGACTTCACCGACGACGCCGCACCGCCGGCAAACGGGCCGCTTTCCCCACCGCGCGGCCTTGCGCCGGCGACCGCGCTGCCGCCGGGCCAAAGTGCTGCCGCCCCAACCAAGCGCCCGGTCGCGCCGGCGCCGACGGCCGCCGCCACCCGCCCGGCGGCGTTGATCGCGGCGCTGGAGCGCGCCGTGACCTGGCGCGTCGCCCCGAGCAGCGGCGGCCGGGTTACCTGGGGATTCCTCTCGCCCGACGTGCGAAGTGCCGCGACCATCGCCCGCCTCGCCGCCGTCGGCCGCGACGACCCGGAGGTCGCCCTCGCCCTGGACGGGCTGCATCTGCGGGCGTGGCGGTCGCTCGCGACCAAAGACCCGGACCAGCTGCCGGCCCGACTGGCGCTCGAGCTGAGCTACGGCACCTGCGCCAGCCGGCCGCATCTCGAGCGCTATCTGGCGGAGTTCGCGGCCTTGCCGAAGACGCTCAGCCGGAGTGCGGTCTCGGTTCTCGTCAACGTGCCCAAGGGCATCCACGTGCCGACTTTGGCCAAGACGCTGCGGGCGCTCGGCACCGAGCGCGGCAAGCCGGCGCTCGACCTGCCGGAGCTCGACGCGGACTACCGTGCCCTCGGCCTCGGGCAGCTCGAGCTCTTGAGCTTCGCCATCGCCGAGATCAAGGGTGCCCTCGCCAAGGACGGTAAGGCGGTGGGGGCGCTTCTGGCACGAGCCCGCGAGGCCGGCTGCGCCACCCTGGTGCGCGGCGTCGGCGGCCCGCTCGCCGATGCCCTGCGCAGCCGGCTCGGCTTCGATTTCACCGTGGACGGCTGAGGCGGCCCGTGGGGCCGGCGGGCTGCTGTCCCGACCGGCCCAACCCCGTCGACGATCCACCCGAAATGAATGCAGCGGCGACGCGATCGACAGACGAGATGAACAAAGTGGCGAGACTGACGGGCGCGGTCGGCGAACTGGCCGGAGACGCGGCGCGAGGTCTTCCACTCGCCGAACAGCCGCTCGATCCCCGCGTGCCCCGCGCAGCGCCACCCGCCGGTCTCGCGCGTCGAGCCGCTGGCCGGAGGTCTTGGCAGATGGGCTGGCATGACCGGCACCGCCCGATGCTCGGCGATCCGGCCCCACCACGCGCGGCGATCCACGCGAAGATGGCGCTGCTCCAACCCCTGGTCGTGGGCGCGATCGGCGAGCACCGCCCAAACCGTCAACGTCGAGACGCTGTCGACGACGCGAGTTGCCGACGCCGTCCGCCAGACTCTGTCGAGATTCTACCGCAAAATGAGTGCAGAACTTGCAGAAAACGCCGTACGACTCTGCCCGTGCGGCTTAAAACGCGGCGGACGTACCTCATCTCGGGGTAAAGTCCTAAACTTGCTGGAAAATGGGTAGGGGGTACATCGTCGCTGAGCGTCGAGAACCCATTGCCGGCTGGCACCGGCGGCAGCGAGGAGGCGCTCGAAGAGAAGAGCCGGGATGCCTTGGGGCGCGATTATTACGAGCGCGGCGGCGATCCTGATCGGGGCTACCGGAATGGCGTGCGCGAGGGGCGGCTGAAGACGGCCGAGGGCATGATCCCGTTCTCCGCACCGCAGATTGCCGACAGCAAGGAGCCGTTTCGCTCCGAGATTCGCCAGCATCTCGAGGGTCGCACCGAGGTTTGGAGGACCTGGCCGTCGAACTCCTGGCGCGCGGCTTGTCAGTGCGCGACATCGAGGATGCCTTCCCGGGATCCTGGCAAGGACGAGACCGGCCGGCTGCTGTTGTCGAAGACGGCGGTCTCGGAGATCGGGGCGCGATTGTGGGCGGGACTATCAGGAGTTCTGCCGGCGCGATCTCGGCGCGTACGAGATCATCTATCTCTTCGTCCGTGGCATCGCCGAGCGCATCCGCCCGGGTCAGAAGGAGCTAAGCTCGAATTTGGTGGATGAGGGCTGAGGCGGCGTATCCTCGGTGATGTTCGAGGTCACCCGAAAGGATACGCCATGGAGAGGGATACCGTTGTTCGTTTGGCGCGGCCAGGGGCCAGTGTCGCCGATGATCCGCTGTTGTTGGTGTTGCGGGATGGGGCGCGGCGCATGCTGCAGCAGGTGATCGAGGCCGAGATAGAGGCGTTCCTGGCGGCGCACGCCGAGCACGAGGACG
>SLRI01000485.1 GCA_007131045.1 Rhodospirillales bacterium | reverse complement strand
GCCTCGCTGCTCGGCCTGGTCGATCGGCTGATCGTCATGGACGGCGGCAGGGTCGTCGCCGACGGGCCGCGCGACACCATCTTGAAGGCGTTGCAGTCCGGTCAGGTCAAAGGGGCCAATTGAGATGATGCAGGTGGGCAGGAGAGAGCTGACGGCGCCCGGCCGCGATCCGCTGGTGGCGGCGGCCGCGGTCAGCGGCTATACGGTGGAGGATCTCCGCCCGAAGCGGCTGACCCACCTCTTTCTCTTCGTGATCATCGCGTTTTTCGTCACCTTCTTCGGCTGGGCCGGCTGGGCGACGCTCGAGGAGGTGACCCGCGGCGAGGGCCGGGTCATCCCGTCGCGGCAGACCCAGGTCGTGCAGAACCTGGAGGGCGGCATCGTCGCCGAGATCATGGTTCGCGAGGGCGAGATCGTCGAGCCGGGCCAGCCGTTGATGCGGATCGACAATATCCGCGCCGCTTCCGATTTCCGCGAGCGGCGCTCGCGCTACCTCGCGGTCGAGACGGCGCTCGCCCGCCTCGAGGCCGAGGTCCAGGGCGCCGAGCCCGTCTTCCCGGAGGAGGTGCGGGTGGCGGCCCCCGATCTGGTGTCGTCGGAACGGCGGCTCTACGACTCCCGCCAGCAGTCGCTGACCAGCGAGATCGAGATCCTCGAGCGGCAGAAGGAGCAGCGCGAGCAGGAGCTGGCCGAACTGCGGACGCGCGAACGGCAATACACCGAATCGCTGCGCCTCGCGCGGCAGGAGCTGGGCATCGTAGCGCCCTTGGCCGAGCGGCGGGTGGTCAGCCAGTCCGAGCACCTGCAGCTGCAGCGCGAGGTCAACGACCTCAGCGGCCAGCTGGAGCAGACCCGACAATCGATTCCCCGGGTCGAAACGGCGATTCGGGAAGCGGTCGAGCGGATCGCCGGCGCGCGCAGCAACTTCCGCAGCGAGTCCTATCGCGAGATGAGCAATCTCCGGGCCGAGCGGGCCGGGCTCACCGAGGTCATCGCCGCCGGCGAGGACCGGGTTCGCCGAACCGAGGTTCGCTCGCCGGTCCGCGGCACCATCAAGGAGCTCAAGTTCAACACCATCGGCGGGGTGATCCAGCCGGGCGACCCGATCCTCGAGATCACCCCGCTCGACGACACGCTCCTGGTCGAGGCGCGGATCCGGCCGGCCGACATCGCCTTTCTCCGCCCCGATCTGCCGGCGATGGTCAAGATCACGGCCTATGACTTTTCGATCTTCGGCGGGCTCGAGGGCCGGGTCGAGCAGATCAGCGCCGATACGATCACCGACGAGCGCGGCGAGAGCTTCTATCGGGTGCGGGTGCGCACCGACGAGACGTCGCTGGGCACGCCCGACAATCCGCTCGAGATCATCCCCGGCATGACCGCGCAGATCGACGTCATCACCGGCGAGAAGACGGTGCTCGACTACCTGATGAAGCCGATCTTGAAGGCGCGCAACGAGGCGCTGCGCGAACGTTGAGAGAGACTTTCCTGATCGGGGCCCTGATCGGGCCCTGGTCGAGGCGGGCGGTCGCGGGCGGCGATCGCTAGGCAAGCGCGCGCGCCTCTGGTAGCACCGGCGGGCGAGTGCGGGTGGCGAGCTCGCGGTTGGCTGGAGATCCCGATGCTCTATCTGACGCGGCGACCCGGCGAGGCCGTCATCATCAACAACGCGATCGAGGTCCGGGTGGTCGAGCTGAAGGGCAAGTCGGTCAAGCTCGGCTTCACCTTCCCCTCCGACGCCACGGTTCTGCGCGAGGAGGTGTTCCTGCAGATCAAGGCGGAGAACGAGGCGGCCGTCGCCGCGTCTGCGGTCGCGGGCGTGCTGCGCCCCGGCGCCGACCAGTCGGCCCAGACCCCGCCCCAGACCCCGGCCAGGAGCCCGATCGGTGCTGCCGACCAGGGCCAGCCGGCCAGCGGTTCCCGACAGCGAACCGACGACGACTGAGGCGGCGGGGCGCGCATGGCGGAAACCGTCTCGGCCCGGGTCGCCGTGGTGATGGGCAGCCAGTCGGACTGGTCGACCATGCGGGCGGCGGCGGCCGTGCTCGACGAGCTCGACGTGGCGCATCGCGTGTTGATCGTCTCGGCGCATCGCACGCCCGAGCGGCTGTTCGACTTCGCCCGTGGGGCGGCCGGGGCAGGATTTCGGGTGATCGTCGCCGGGGCCGGCGGGGCGGCGCATCTGCCCGGGATGATCGCCGCGCTGACGCCGCTGCCGGTGCTCGGCGTGCCGGTCGAGAGCAAGGCGCTCTCCGGCCTCGACAGCCTCCTCTCGATCGTCCAGATGCCGGCCGGGGTGCCGGTCGGCACACTCGCCATCGGCACCGCCGGGGCCACCAACGCAGGGCTCCTGGCGGCGGCCATTCTCGCCCTCGAGGATGCCGCCCTGGCCTCTCGGCTCGCCGCCTGGCGAGCGGCCCGGACCGCGGCCGTCGCCGAGACCCCCGCCGATGCGACCACCGGCAGCGGGGGCGATCAGCGGTGACGATCCCGCCGGGCGGCACGATCGGCATTCTGGGTTGCGGCCAGCTCGGCCGAATGACCGCCATGGCCGCAGCTAGGCTCGGCTACCGAACGATCGTCTTCGGCCCCGAAGCCGACGCGCCTGCCGCCGACGTCGCCGCACGGCATTTCCGGGCCGACTACGCGGAAGCGGCCGCCCTCGCCGAGTTCGCGTCGGCCGTGGATGTGGTGACGCTCGAATTCGAGAACGTGCCGGTGGCGGCGCTCGAGTGGCTCTGTGCCCGGCGCCCGGTTCGCCCCGGCCCGCGGATCCTCGAGGTGACCCAGGACCGGCTCGCCGAGAAGCGGTTTCTGGCAGGCCTCGAGATCCCGACCGCACCCTTCGCCCCGGTCGCGGATGCGGCCGGGCTCGAGGCGGCGCTCACGGCGCTCGGCCCCGAGGCCATCTTGAAGACGCGGCGGCTCGGCTATGACGGCAAGGGGCAAGTCCGGCTCGGCCCCGGCGCTGCAGTGGAGGATGCGATCGCCGCGCTGGCCGGTGCGCCCGCCATCCTCGAGGGCTTCGTCAGCTTCGCCCGCGAGCTCTCGGTGATCACCGCGCGGCGGCCGGGTGGCGAGCTCTGCAGCTATCCACCGGTCGAGAACCGCCATGCCGAGCAGATCCTGATCGAGACCATCGCACCGGCCGAGCTGCCGCCCAGGATCGCCGCCGAGGCCGTCGCGATCGCCGAGCGGATCGCCGGCTCGCTGGCGCTAGAGGGCCTCTTGGCGGTCGAGATGTTCCTGACCGGGGACGACCGGCTCCTGGTCAACGAGCTCGCGCCCAGGCCGCACAACTCGGGGCACTGGAGCCTGGACGCCTGCGCGGTCAGCCAGTTCGAGCAGCTGGTGCGGGCGATCTGCGACCTGCCGCTGGGCGATCCGACGCCGACCAGCCCCTGCACGATGCAGAACCTGCTCGGCCATGCGGTCGACGGCTGGCCAGAGCTTCTCGCCGAGCCCGGTGCCAGGCTGCATCTCTACGGCAAACGCGAAACCCGCCCCGGCCGCAAGATGGGCCACATAACCCGCCTGCGGCGCTGACTCAGCGCCACCCGAACTGCCACCATCGCAAAGTACCGGAGGGGCCCACGGGGAGGCGCTGCCTCCCCGGATTTCTTCCTATAACGAACACTTATTCCCTATCATACGCCTGCACACAAACTGGCGAATCATGCGTCATCTATCGACTCATTCCGTCTCGGGTTGTGCCGCTATACGACACATAACCCGAGAAACGTGTCGTCTGGTGCGCCATGACTCGGGAAACGAGTCGGTATATGCGCCATCACGATTTCTTATGGCGCATCAAACGTCACATTTCGCCCGATTCGGCCGCAAACGAACCCGAAGAATCGTCGAACGAACCCACGGAATCGACGGACGAACCCGGCTGGGCGACGAACGAACCCAACTCTTGCGAAGGAACCCGAGCGGACAGCTTGACGCACGGTAAACTGTTTTATCTTTCTTTATTATAGAGTTGCTGGATGACCTTAAGAGAGTCGTCGAGGCTCGGGCAATTTCCCGGGGTGTCGCCCCCTCGATCTGCCGAACGGACCCGGTCGGCCTGTTGCGTCTAAGAGCAAAATCCTATAAACTAATGATCATGGTCGCGTGGGCAGCGCGTAGGTGCCGACGGCGTGGGCGAGGGTATCATGGTCGCCGGTGGCCGCGGTGACGGTGCAGTCGGCGATCGCCAGCCGGCGTCCGAGCTGCAGGGTCCGGGCGGTAGCGACGAGGTCG
>SLRI01000274.1 GCA_007131045.1 Rhodospirillales bacterium | reverse complement strand
GACGCCAGGGCGCAGCTCGAAGCACTCCTCGCCGGTGAGCGGCGCGAGATCGATCCCGAACACCTTCAAACGTTGTCGACCGATCTTCGCTTCCAGCTCCAGCAGGTCAGCAGGCTGGATGGTGTGCGCGAGCAGTTGACGGTCGGCTATGCCGAACTCCTGGAGCGGCTGAACCCGCAGCCGCAGCTCGACCCGAAGCTGGTGACGCTGAACGAGTCCAGCCGGCTCTATTTCGGGGCCCGGAAAGTGCCGTTCGTCGGACGAGTGGCAGAGCTTGCCCAACTGCTCGACTTCGCCTTCGTCGATGGTGATGTCGCTTGGTGGCTGGTCACGGGGCCGGGCGGGATGGGCAAGAGCCGGTTGGCGCTCGAGCTTTGCCATCGGGCGGGCGCCTGCTGGCGTACGGGCTTCCTCCCACAGCAGCAGCTCGAGGGCTTCGACTGGGCAAACTGGCAGCCCGATCTGCCTCATTTGCTGGTCGTCGACTACGCGGCTGCCCTGCCGAAAGCCGTGGGCCGGCTGCTCGAAGCGCTGCGCCTCAGGCAGCACAACACACCGCTGGAGATGCCGGTGCGTGTCCTGCTGCTGGAGCGGCACCACGAGGATCGCTGGTGGGACGAGCTGAAGGGTGCCGGCGATCGGCATGGCTTGGCGGAGGTCCTGGTCGATCAGGCCCCCATTGAGCTCGGACCGCTCGGGCCGGATGGCATCTGGTCGATGGTTTCGGCGATCGGTGGCCATGCGGCTCAGACGCTCGGCCGAGACAGCACGCTCCAACGGCTGACGGCGATCGATCCGGCGATGCGGCCGCTCTTCGCTGCGCTGGCCGGCGAGGCCCTCGCGGCAGGCGCCGACCTTCGGCAATGGACGCGCACCGACCTCCTCGATGACTGGCTGAAGCGCGAACGCGAGAAGCATTGGCAGCCGGCCGGCGTCGACGCGCCCCACGCCAATCTCGCAGCACTCGCCACCATGGGCGGCGGGATCGCCGAGGATATCCTCAGGGCCCCGCCGGACGGCATCGAGCTGCCACGTCCCGAGGCCATCTCCGCGACGGCCTATGCTGCCATCACCGGCCGCCAGCCAGTGGCCGATGCCAGTGGCACGACCTGGTTCGCCGCCCTCGAACCGGATCTTCTCGGCAGCTTCTTCGTGCTTCGACACCTGCAGGCGCCGAAGGGCGAGACCACCGCCATGCCGAGCGTGGTCAAGAGCCGGACGGATACCTACCGCCGAACCGCCTGGAACCGGGACGGCTTGGACGCCCTCGCCTTTGCGTCGTTCCTAGATCGATCGACGGACGACTTTCTCGGCCATCCGGTGCTTGCCGCACTGCTCGATCCGCCCGTCGGCAGCAGCTGGTCGCGCACGCTTTGGTCAATGCTCGTCGTCAATCTGATCAACGCCATGGGGTCGGCCGGATGGATCGACAAGGCAAAGGCGCTGCTCGCCCAGCTACGGACACTTGCCGAGGGCCGTCCCGATGAGCCGGAGCTGCAGTTCTCATTCGCCCAGGGCAGCGTCAATCTCATCAGGGCCATGGGGACGGCCGGGCAGATCGACCAGGCCGAAGCGTTGCTCGCCCAACTCCAGACACTTGCCGAGCATCATCCCGATGACCCAGAACTGCGGCTCCGAGTCGCCCAGGGCAGCTTCAATTTGATCAGCGTATTGCCCGCGGCCGGCCAGATCGAGAAGGCCGAGGCGCTGCTCGCCCAGCTACGGACCCTCGCCGAGGACCATCCCGATGAGCCGGAGCTGCGGCTCCGAGTAGCCCGGGCCAGCTTCAATCTGATCGTCGGCCATGTTTCGGCCGGGCAGATCGAACAGGCCGAGGCGCTGCTCGCCCAGCTCCGGAAGCTCGCCGACGACCATCCCGCGGAGCCGGAGCTGCGGCTCGAACGCGCCAAAGGCAGCTTCAATCTGATCGTCAACTATGTTTCGACCGGGCAGATCGACCAGGCCGAGGCGCTGCTCGCCCAGCTCCGGGCACTCGCGGAGGGCCATCCCGATGAGTTGCCGTTCACCATTGCCGGAGGGCTGGCAGCTATCTTGGTGCTCGTGGCCCACGTACAACGCGAGGACGCGGAGCGCGCCAGGGCAACGGCGCGGTCGGCCGAAGGCTGGCTTCGCCATCCCGTGGTTATCGCCGAGCTGCCGCGGCGATTTGTTGGAGACGGCGCCGGCCAGCTCGAAGGCCTGATCGAGGCCCTGCTGAGCGAAGACTGATCGCGCGGTCCCGGCGGAACCTGCCGTGGCGCTAAAATAATGATGGGGTGTGGGGAAGATCATCTTCCCCACATCACATGCCGCGCGGTGTGCCGGGTGGTTGGGCTGACGGTCAGGTCAGGAGGCCGATGACCACGGCGTAGCGGGCGCCTTTGCCGATTCCGATCAGCAGGAGGGTCAGCCAGAACGGGGTGCGCATCAGCCCGGCGACCACGGCGAGGCCGGTGCCGACCAGTGGCAGCCAGGCGAGGAGCAGGCTCCAGATGCCGAAGCGGTTGAACCAGCGCTGCGCCCGGGCCAGCCGGTCGGGCCGAACCGGAAAGCGGGGGTGGTCGCGAAAGCGCAGGGCGAGGCGCCCGATCAGCCAGTTGACCATCGAGCCCGCCGTGTTGCCGGTGGTGGCCGCGAGCCAGAGGGCAGCGCTGGTCACCCGGCCGAGATAGAGCAGGCCGACCAGCGTCGCTTCCGAGGGAAACGGGAAGAAGGTGCCGGCGAGAAAGGCGGAGGTGAAGAGGACGACGAGGTCGAGCATCGATGGGCCGGTGACGGTGATCGGTTTGGCGGCGTCTAGCCGGGGCTTTACCCGCACGCCATCCTCATTTCTGGCACGGAAATTGCTGTCTCTGTCTTGCCGCAGCACCCGTCGATCGGCTGGTGATCGGCATGGAGCCCGGCAATGCCGACACCAACCTCTACTGGGCCACGGCCACCGACGTCTCGCTCTTTCCGGCACTCGGCCGGCTGGTCGGCAACGATGCCCTGACCGGCGCCTATAGTGGCGACGGCCTCGCCGAGAGCTGGGAGGCCAATGACGATTTCACGGTCTGGACCTTCCACCTCCACCCGGACGCCGAGTGGCATCACGGCTTTGGGCCGGTGTCCGCTGCCGACATCGCGCACAGCTACGAGCTCCACATCGTCGACGATTCGACGCAGAGTGCGGTGGCCCAGTTGCGCGGTGCGGAACTCGAGATCGTCGACGACCACACCATCCGCTTCGTCTTCGACGAGCCGCGCGTCGGCTTTCTCTTCGCGGTCGCCAGCCGTGGCTCGATGCTGATCTACAGCAAGGCGCAATACGAGGCGGAGGGGCTCGACGGCTATATCGCCCGGCCGGCCGGCACCGAGCCCTACCAGATCGTCGAGCGGGTCACCGGCCAGCACATCCTCTTCGAGCGGGTGGAGAACCACTGGTCCGGCACCGATGCCGCCTTTGCCGAGCTCGAGCTGCGCTGGACCGCCGAGCCCGCGACCAAGCTCGCGGCCTTGCTGGCTGGTGAGATCCACATCACCAACCTGCCGCGCGAGCTGCAGCCCGAGGCGATCGAGCGCGGCAAGGCGGTGCTCGAATCGACCAACCCCGCAGCGCAGATCACCGCCAATTTCAACGGTCTCTACATGCGGACCAACGACGAGGCGTTCAATCCCGGCTTGCCCTGGGTCGACATCCGCGTCCGCGAGGCGATGAACCGGGCTCTCGATCGCGAGCAGCTCATCGACGTGGTCTACGAGGGCCGCGCCGCGCCCATGGCGGTCTTCGGCATGACGCCGAACAACGAGGGCTATGTTGCCGAGCTCGAGCAGCGGTTCGAAGCGATGTACGGCTACGATCCGGCCCGGGCCGAGGAGCTCCTGGCCGAGGCGGGCTATCCGGACGCCTTCGCCGATCCGGTGATCCCGATCGTGGTGGCCCAGATCTCCGGCAATCCCGAGCTCACCCTGGTCTCCGAGCTGATGCAGGTCTTCTTCGAGGAGGTGGGCCTCGAGACCGAGCTTCGCGAGATGGACTGGGCGGCGATGAACGCGATGGGCCGCGGCCGTCAGGCCTATGTCGTCAACCCCAACCGGCAGGCCCCGATCCGCCCGACCGAGCCCTTCCTGCAGACCCGCTACACCACCGAGGCATCGCCCAACGGCGGCTACGAGAGACCGACCAGATCCAGGCCCTGACCGAGGCCCTGGCCGCCACCGTGGATCGCGAGGAGCGGGCCGGCATCGCGGCCGAGGCCTACACCTATCTCTTCGAGAACTACGTCGAGATGCCGATCGCCGCGATCAACGCCGAGGT
>SLRI01000564.1 GCA_007131045.1 Rhodospirillales bacterium | reverse complement strand
TGCCTCGGCCTAGAGGCGATGTCCTACAAGGACGACGACTTCATCCCGCTGCAGGTCTTCTCGACCGCCCTGGGCGGTGGCATGTCGTCGAGGCTGTTCCAAGAGGTCCGCGAGAACCGGGGCTTGTGCTACTCGGTCTTCAGCTTCACAGGCCTGCACCAGGATTCCGGCCTCTTCGGCATCTACGCCGGCACCGGCGAGGAGGACGTGCCGGAACTCATCCGGGTGATCGCGGGCGAGGTCCAGGGTCTCGCATCTGGAATCGGCGACGCTGAGCTGGCGCGCGCCAAGGCGCAGCTCAAGGCGAGCTTGCTCATGGCGCAGGAGGGCTGCTTCTCGGTCTGCGAGGACTTGGCCAAGCAATGGCTCTGCTTCGGCGACTACCTGACCCCGGCGGAGATCGCCGCCAAGTACGCTGCGGTGACGAAGGACGACATCGCCCGGGTGGCGGAACGGCTGTTGAAGCATCCGAAGCCCACGGTGGCGGCGATCGGGCCTTCCGGCGGCCTGCCCGACGCCGGCACCTGGGCCAAGGCATTGGCTGCATGATGCGAATAACCGCCATCCACGAGACGGCGGCGCCGATCAAATCCACGATCGCCAACGCCTATATCGACTTCTCCAAGATGACCTGCTCGCTGGTCGCTGTCGTCACCGACGTGGTGCGGGGCGGCAAGCCGGTCACAGGGTTCGGCTTCAGCTCGAACGGGCGCTATGCGGCAGGCGCCATCATGCGGGAACGCATGATCCCGCGGCTCATGGAGGCCCCGCCCGATACGCTGCTCGACCCCGAGACCGCCCTTCTCGACCCGTTCCGCTGCTGGGACGTGATGATGACCAACGAGAAGCCCGGCGGGCACGGCGAGCGCTCGGTGGCTGTGGGCACCATCGACATGGCCATCTGGGACGCTCTGGCCAAGATCGAGGGGGTTCCCCTTTGGCGCCTGCTCGCCGACCGCTACCGGGGCGGCGTTGCCGATTCCGACGTCTGGGTCTACGCCGCCGGCGGCTACTACCAGCCCGAAAAGGGCATCCCGGGCCTCGTCGACGAGGTGAAGTCCTACCAGGGCATGGGCTACGTCGACTTCAAGCTGAAGATCGGCGGCGCCCCCTTGGCCGAGGACCTGAAGCGCATCGAGGCCGTGATCGAGGTCGCGGGCGACCCGTCCCATGTCGCCGTCGACGCCAACGGCCGCTTCGACCTCGACACCGCCGTCGCCTATGCGAAGGCGCTCGAGCCTTTGGGCCTGCTCTGGTACGAGGAGGCGGGCGACCCCCTCGACTACGCGCTCCAGGCAGCCCTCGCCGAGCACTACGCCCCGGCCATGGCGACCGGCGAAAACCTCTTCTCCACCATCGACGCCACCAACCTCGTCCGCTACGGGGGCCTCCGCCCCGACCGCGACTGGCTGCAGTTCGACTGCGCCCTCTCCTACGGCCTCTGCGAATACACTCGCACGCTCGCCATGCTCGAAGCCCACGGCTGGTCCGCCCGCCGGGTCGTCCCCCACGGCGGCCACCAGATGTCCCTCAATATCGCGGCCGGCCTCCACCTCGGCGGCAACGAGAGCTACCCCGGCATCTTCCAACCCTTCGGCGGCTTCGCCGACGGCATCAGGGTCGAGAACGGCCGCGTCGGGCTGCCGGCGGTGCCGGGGATCGGGATCGAGACGAAGGCGGGTCTTTATGCGCTCTGCCGGGAGCTTGCGGTCGGGTAGGCGGGAAGAAGCGGAAGAAAAGAGCGGGGGAAATGATTTCCCCCGGGCCCCCTCGGTACTTTTGACTGGCGCCGTGCAACCTGCCGGTTTTCTCCGCGTTGTTGTGCGGTAAGGGGCGGCAGCGTGCCGCCCGCAGCGAGGGAGCCGACCATGCCGGCGAAATCGAAGGCGCAGCAAAAGGCCGCTGGTGCGGCCCTCTCGGCCAAGCGCGGCGAGACCAAGAAGAGCGAACTCATGGGCGCGTCACGCGAGATGTACGAATCGATGGACGAGGACCAGCTCGAGGACTTCGCCGAGACGAAGCGCAAGGGCAAGCCCGAGCACAAGTCGAAGTCCTGAGCGTCCCGGAGCGCCCGGGCACTTCTTCACTTCAAAGCGTCGGCCCCGACTCCTTGACAGTGATGCGCCAGAGGGTTCGGGGAACGGCGGGGTCGACGAGGGGCGCGCAGTGCAACAGTGAGCAGTTGTCCCAGATGACGACGTCGCCCTTCTTGTAGGTGGGCTGGTGGCAGAAGCGGGATCCGGTGCTGTGCTCCTTCAATTCGTCGAGCAGTGCCAGGGCCTCGTCGTCCGCCATGCCGTCGATGCCGAAAGAGGAGCCGGAGACGGCGTAGAGGGATTTGCGGCCGGTATGGGGGTGGGTGCGGACCAGCGGGTGGCGCTCCCAGTCCATCTTGGCTTGCTGGTCGGCCGTCAGTGGTGAGGCGACGGTGCGCGAGCCGAGGTCGAGGTTGTCGCGGTTGCCGTAGTGGTGGCGGCAGACCAGGGGGGCGATGCGCTCTTTGGTTGCGTCGTCGAGGGCGGCATAGGCGGCGCGCTGGTCGGCGAAGGTGGTGCCCGCGTTGTCGTCGGGAAGCTCGATGCCGTAGAGCAGCGTGCAGCGTGCGGGAACGGCGAGGTAGGAATAGTCGGTGTGGAAGTAGCTGCCGCCATCGGCGAGGCCCATCGGCCGGCCCGCCTCGTCCTTGCGGTTGGAGAGGATGAGGATGTTCGGATCGGCCGGGTGGTGGAACTGGTCGATGACGTGCGGCTCGGGCCGGCCGAAGCGTTCGGCAAGGGCGATGAAGTCCGAAGGTGCCAAGTCCTGGCCACGGATGATGACGACGAGGTGCCGGTGCAGGGCTTCCTCGATCGCGGCAAATAGCGCGTCCGCCATGCCGGCGGTTATCGTCACGCCGGTGATCTCGGCGCCGAGGACGTCCGAGAGTGGGGTGATGGTCATGTCGTCGTTGCGCATCGGCACGGTATCTCCCAGGTCGGCGGCCCGTCACGAGCGGGCCCGGCCCCGACAGGTCCAAGGGGGCGCGGGGGAACTCGGTTCCCCCGCAGTTCCTTCTTTTCCTTACCGAATCCCGGCCTCGATGAGCGGGATCAGCTCCTCGATCGTCTCCGGGGTCACCACACCCGCACCGGTGTTGATGGTCAGCCCGGCGAAGCCGTAGGCGCCGGAGAGGACGCATTGGGTGACCGGCAGGAAACCCTGGAGGTAGAGCTGCTGGTCGAGGGATGCTGTGATGTAGCCGTCGAGGAGGCCGTCGATGGTCGAGGGGGCGAGGTCGATGCCGCCGACGGTGATCTCGCCCGGCTCCTTGCCGGCCTGCTCCATGATGCGGGGTATCTGGCCGGTGATGCCGCCGTGCTGGGTGCCGAAGGCCTTGATGTCCGGGTTCGATTCCAGGTAGGCGACGAGGATCGGGACGGCGAGCGAGGTGTCGTTGTTCACCTCGGGGCTGATCTCGAGATAATCGACCTCGACGCCGGCTTCCTCCAGGCCCTCCTTCAGGCCGCGAGTGGATTCGCCGCGTTCGGCCTGGCCCAGGAGGCCGTAGACGAGCGCCTTGTCGCCGGCCTCGAGACCACCTTGGGTGATCATCTGCTGGGCGGTGAGGTAGCCACCGTCATAGAGAATCACGCCGGCATAGCCGGTGCCGGCCGCACCGTATTGCTCCTGCAGCGAGGTGAGGGGCGTGTTGTTGACGGTGACGCGGATGCCGTCGGCCCGGGCCTCGTCGACCAGGTCCTGAAAGGCGTCGACGCCGGGGTGGCCCATGATGACGATGCAGTCGGGCGACGCTGCCGCTGCCTCCCTGAACTGTTGGATCATCACGTCCGGCAGCCAGCCCGAATACTGCTCGACCAGGTCGGCGCCGAGGTGGCGGGCTGCGTCCTTGGCCCCGTTGGCCCGCGGCAGGGTGGCGGGACCGCCGGGCGGGCCGCCCATCTGCATGTAGATAGTCATGCCTTCGCCCAGAAGGTCCTGGGCCGTTGCCGGCTGCGCGATGGCGCCGAGGCTGGCGACCGCGGTGGCGCACAAGAGATGTTTCAGCATGGTGACGGTTGCTCCCTGATGATTACCGAGGTGGTGCACCGACGCCACCGAAGCGCTCGGCTCGCTCCAGCGTGAGGTGAAAGACGACGGCGATGACGAAGATCAGGCCGATCACGACATCGTTCCAAAAGCCCTGCACCCCGGCGGCGACGATGCCGGCCTGGACGACGAGGACGATCATGATGCCGAAGACGGTGCCGGTGATGCTGCCGGCCCCGCCGTAGATCGAGGTGCCGCCGATGAAGACTCCGG
>SLRI01000401.1 GCA_007131045.1 Rhodospirillales bacterium | reverse complement strand
CGCGAGCGGGCCTATGGCGCGGTGGCGCGGATCGACTGGCCCCGAGGGTTTCACCGCTCCGATATCGGCTGGCGTGCGCTCGCCCGATGACCGAGAGGCTGGAGGCTGATGCGGCCGGGATCGCCCAAGCGGCAGCCGTGCTCCGCAAGGGCGGGCTCGTCGCCTTTCCGACCGAGACGGTCTACGGCCTGGGGGCGTTGGCTACCGATGATGCGGCCATTGCCCGGCTGTTCGCCGCCAAGGGCCGCCCGGCGCACAATCCGCTGATCCTGCACGTCGCGCGCCCCGCCCTCGCGCACGAGTTCGCCGCGTTCGACGCGCGGGCGGAGCGTCTCGCCGCCGCATTCTGGCCCGGGCCCCTGACGCTGGTGCTGCCGCTCCGACGGGAGGCCGGCATCGCCCATGCCGCGACCGCGGGTCTCGACACGGTGGCCGTCCGCGTGCCGCGTCATCCGACCGCCGTCGAGCTGCTCGAAGCGGTCGGCGGCCCGGTCGCCGCCCCCAGCGCCAATCGCTCGGGACGGGTCAGCCCGACCACCGCCGCACACGTGCTGGCCGATGTGGACGGTCGTATCGATCTGGTGCTGGACGCGGGGCCGGTCGAGGTCGGCATCGAGAGCACGGTGCTCGATCTGAGCCGAGTCGACGCCCGCATTCTCCGTCCCGGCAGCATCACCCGTGCCGCGATCGAGGCGATCATCGGCCCGCTCGACGCCGGTGAGACAGCGGCGGACGAGCCGTTGCGCTCGCCGGGCCTGCTCGCCCGGCACTACGCGCCGAAGACGCCGCTCAGGCTCGATGCCGTCTCCGTGGCCGAAGACGAAGCGCTTCTCGCGTTCGGCCCCCGGCCGCTCGAGGGTGCCGGCTGGACGCTCAATCTCAGCCCCACAGGCGATCTCGAGGAGGCAGCACGCAATCTCTACGCCATGCTGCGGGAGCTCGACGCCGTCGGTGCCCGGCGGATCGCGGTCATGCGGCTGCCCGAAGGTGGGCTCGGCGAGGCCCTGGGCGACCGGCTGAGGCGGGCGGCGACGGCCTGAAGCGCTTCAGTGCCCGGCCTTGTAGAGGCTCTCGAGGAGCTCGCCTTGGCGTTCGGTAATGGCGTGGCGGCGGAGCTTCAAGGTGGGCGTCATCAGCCCGTTCTCGACGGTGAACGGCTCGGTCATGATCTCGAACTTGCGTATCCGCTCGATCGCCGAGAGGTTGATGTTCGCCCGCTTGACCGCCTCGCCGATCTTCTGCCGGAAGCCCTGATCGTGGACCAACTCGGCCAGGTCGCCGGGCTTGCCCGCCTCCTTGGCATAAGCCTTCACCGTATCGGGGTCGGGCGAGATCAGTGCGACCAGATAGGGCTTCTTGTCGCCGTAGATGAAGGCCTGGCCGATCTCGGGCTCGAGCAGCAGGATGCCCTCGACCCGCTGCGGCGAGATGTTGTCGCCGCCCGAATTGACGATGATGTCCTTCTTGCGGTCGGTGATCTTCAGATAGCCGTCCGCTTCGATCACCCCGATATCGCCGGTGTGCAGCCAGCCGTCGACGATGGTGCGCGCCGTCGTCTCCTCGTCCTTCCAGTAGCCGCGCATGACGTTGCCGCCACGGACCAGGATCTCGCCGTCGTCCGCGATCTCGAGCTCCACGCCCTTCAAGGGTGGCCCCACCGTATCGAGCCTGGCGCCGCCCGGCGGGTTGGCGGTGACCACCGGCGAAGCCTCGGTCTGGCCGTAGCCCTGCAGCACCGGCAAGCCGAGACCGACGAAGAACAGGCCGACATCGTAGTTCAACGGCGCACCGCCCGAGACCATGGCCTTGAGCTTGCCGCCGAAGCGCTCGTTGACCTTGCTGCGCACCAGCTTGTCGAGCAGCCGATCGACCGCCGCCTCCCAGGGATTGAGCCTGCCGGCCTGCTCGTAGCGCTTGCTGCCGAGCTTCAAAGCCAGCTCGAACATCCGCTGCTTGAGGCCGCCCTGGCGCTGCACGCCGGTCAGGATCTTCTGCCGCAGCACCTCGTAGAGCCGGGGCACGCAGGTGAGGATCGTGGGCTTGGCCTCGACGAGGTTGGTCGACAGGGTCTCCACCCCTTCCGCGTAGTAGATCTCGGCACCGAGCGAGATCGGGAAGAACTGGCCCGCCGTGTGCTCGTAGCTGTGCGACAAGGGCAAAAAGGAGAGAAAGCGCTCGCGATCGCCGAGCCCGATCTTCTTGACCAGCTCGTAGGCCCCCTCGAGATTGCTCATGATGTTGCGATGCGACAGCATCACGCCCTTGGGCGTGCCGCCGGTGCCGGAGGTGTAGATGAAGCAGGCGACGTCGTCCGGGCCGATCTTCTCCACGTGGTTCACCGAGGGCGAGCGGTCGCCAAGGGCCAGCGCGTCGTTCCAGGTGATCGCCGAGACCGGCAACTCGCTGGTCTCGGCGAGCGGCTCCATGAAGAGCAGCGTCTTGACCGAGGGCGCCTCCTTGATCGCCGGGATCAGCCGCTTGGCGAGGTTGCGGCCGGAGCAGACGACCATCGTCGCTTCGGCGTGGTTGAGGATGTATTCGTGGTCCCTTGCGGTGTTGGTCGTGTAGGCCGGCACGGTGATGCCGCCGGCAGCCAGCACCGCGAGATCGGCGATGCACCATTCCGGCCGATTCTCCGAAACCAGCACCACCCGATCGCCGGCTTCGAGGCCGAGCTGGCGAAAGGCGCGGGCGAGGCGCTCGGCCTCGTCGGCCGCCCGTTGCCATGACCAGGGCCGATAGACACCGTCGATCTTCCGCCAGAGGAACGGATTCTCGCCTTCTTCTGCCGCATGCTTTTGAAACATGGCGAGCAGGTTGGTGTCGAAAGCTACGGTTGACATGATTTCCCTGAAACGGCTGGCAAACCTTGCAGTGCTAAAGGGCAGTGCTGCAGGCATGCGTTATCGGTCTCGCTGGACCTCCATCTTTCAGGGCATATATCTGGCTTGTCCAGGTTCGAAGGGAATATCCATGACGTACGACGCACTGCTCCGAGCCGCAGCGGAGCAGGCCCAGCCCGCCGGTGCCGAAACGACTGACGGCCGCAGCGATGCCCCGACCTGGGATCTCTCCGACCTGTTCGCCGGCTTCGACGACCCCGAGATCGAGGTGACACTGGCGGCAGCAGGCCAGGAGGCCGAGGCGATCGCCACAGCGTATGCCGGCACGCTCGCCGAGCGGACGGGCGACGACATCGCGCTCATGCTCGCCCGTTACGAGGATCTTCAGGAGTCGATCGGCAAGGTCTACGCCTTCGCCACGCTCAACCACGCCGCCAACCGCGAGGATCCGAAGATCGGCCGCTTCGTGCAGATGGTGCAGGAGCGGGTCAATGCGATCACCAGCCATCTCCTCTTCGTCACGCTCGAGCTGAACCGGATCGACGACGGCGTGATGCAGGCCAAGCTCGAGAGTTCCGACAAGCTCAGGAGCCTCGAGCCCTGGCTGCGCAACGTCCGCGCCTTCCGCCCGCACCAGCTCTCCGACGAGATCGAGAAAATCCTGCACGAGCGTTCGGTCACCGGCCGCAGTGCCTGGGTCCGCCTGTTCGACGAGAGCATGTCCGCCTTGCGCTTTCCCTATCGGGGCGAAGAGCTGACCAGTGCCCAGATCTTCGACAAGATGTCGGCCAAGGACCGCACCGTCCGGCGGGATGCGGCGAGTGCCATCAGCCAGGTGCTGGCCAAGAACATCCGCCTGACCAGCCGGATCACCAACACCATCGTCAAGGACAAGGCGATCGAGGACGGCTGGCGCAAGTTCGAAAAGCCGATCTCGGCGCGCAATCTCGGCAACCAGGTCGAGGACGAGGTGGTGGAAGCCCTGATCACCGCGGTCCGCGACGCCTATCCGCGCCTCTCGCACCGCTACTATGCCTTGAAGGCCCGCTGGATGGGGCTGGAGAAGCTGGAGTTCTTGGACCGCAACGCGCCTCTGCCCGAGGACATCGACAAGCGGCGGAGCTGGGACGACGCCAAGGTGATCGTGCTCGATGCCTATCGCAGCTTCTCGCCCGCGCTCGCCGAGCTGGTCGATCGCTTCTTCACGAAGAACTGGATCGATGCCGAGCTTCGCCCCGGCAAGGACAGCGGCGCCTTCTGCCACCCGGTGGTGCCGAGCGTGCATCCCTACGTGCTCATGAACTTCCAGGGCAAGGCGCGCGACGTCATGACCCTGGCGCACGAGCTCGGCCACGGCGTGCACCAGCTCTTGGCGGCCAAGCAGGGCCTGTTGCTGGCCGGCACGCCGCTGACGCTCGCCGAGACGGCGTCGGTGTTCGGCGAGCAGCTGACCTTCCGCGCCCTCTTGGG
>SLRI01000262.1 GCA_007131045.1 Rhodospirillales bacterium | reverse complement strand
GCCGCATAGGTCAGGCCGCGCTGGTGGCACTCCTCGACGTCGTACTTGGGCGCCTCGAGCTCGTACTTGACGAAGTCGAGGGCGGCCCGGTCGGCGAAATCCTTGATCGGGAAGACCGAGCGGAAAACCTCCTCGAGGCCGGTCAGGTCACGGTCCCCGGGGGCCGTGAGCATCTGCAGGAAGCCCTCGTAGCTCTGCCGCTGCACCTCGATGAGGTTGGGCATCGTCGTGACTTCCGGAATCCGACCGAAGCTCTTGCGGATCCGCTTACGCGCCGTCTTCGCCTCTGCCATTACTGCGTTCCGTTTCCCGTGTCGGCGCCAGCGGAGACCCGATGGCGCGCCATGTTACCGCCGGCGTGAACTGCCGCGGCACAACGACAGAAAGGCGCACCGACGCCAGCGGCATCGGTCGCCTTCCTGTCTCTAGAGACTGCGTTGGAGCGAGGCGGCGTCAGCCCGTGCGTGCGCTGCCCGCGAGCGTATTCGCTCGCGGCTGCTGCCCGGGTATCGCCTGCTAGCGCCGTGATGATCTTATTTGACCTCCACGGTGGCACCGGCCCCCTCGAGCTGCTTCTTGAACTTCTCGGCGTCGTCCTTGCTGACCGCTTCCTTGACCGCCTTGGGCGCCGCCTCGACCAGGTCCTTGGCCTCCTTGAGGCCGAGCCCGGTGATCGCGCGGACCTCCTTGATGACGTTGATCTTCTTCTCGCCGGCAGCGGCGAGGATCACGTCGAACTCGGTCTGCTCCTCGACCTCTTCGGCGGGTGCCGCGGCGCCGCCGGCCGCAGCGACGGCCACGGGGGCTGCTGCCGACACGCCCCACTTCTCCTCGAGCATCTTCGAGAGCTCGGCAGCCTCGAGCACCGTCAGGCTCGACAGGTCCTCGACCAGCTTTTCCAGGTTCGCCATTTCTTCAGTCCTCCAACGGGTCCAATTGTCGGGCCGCCGGAGCCGATGCCGGCGGCGAAGTCGCAAAGTTCAGGGGCTCAGCCGAGGTCGGCCTTCGCCTTGAGCACACGGGCCAGCTGCCCGGCCGGCGCCTGCAGCACCCCGGCGATCCGCGTCGCCGGCGTGTTGATCAGCGAGAGCAGCTTGGCGCGCAGTTCGTCGAGCGACGGCAGTTCGGCCAGGGCGCGCACCGCGTCAGCGTCGAGCAGGTTGCCGGCATAGCCGGCACCGATGATCTTGAGCTTGTCGTTCTTCTTGGCGAAGGCGCTGACGACCTTGGGGGCCGCCACCGGGTCCGCCGAATAGGCGATCGCCGTGGGCCCGGTCAAAAGATCGCCGAGCGGCGCGAACTCGGTGCCGTCGATGGCGAGCTTGGCGAGCCGGTTCTTGGTGACGCGGAACAGCGCCCCCTGCTCGCGCATCTGCACCCGCAGCTGCTGCATCTCGGCCACATTGAGGCCCATGTAGTGGGTCACGACCACGACCCCGGCATCACTGAAGATGCCGCGCAGATCGTCGACGATCTCGTTCTTTTCGGCGCGGAGCACGGATGGCCTCCAAATTCAACACGAAGGCGGGCGGGCCCGGCAACCCCAGGGGCGCATCGCCTCGATCCCGAAACACGATATGGACGAGTGCTCCAAAAAGACCACGACTAAACCCACTCATCCGTTCGGATGAGTGGACAAAACCCGCGGGCCCGTAGCTCTCAGGAGCCGGGAGCATAGCGGCCTCGTCCACTCACGCAAGCGATTTTTTCGGCTCCCCTGGGCCTGGAGGGGGCTAGCCGGCGACCAGCGTTGCCACCTCCACCTTGACCCCCGGCCCCATGGTCGAGCTCAAGTGCGCCTTCTTCAGATAGGTGCCCTTGGCGCCCGTGGGCTTGGCCTTGTTGATCGCATCGACCAGGCTCTTGGCGTTGGCGACCAGCTGCTCGGGGGTGAAGCTCGCCTTGCCGATGCCGGCATGGATGATCCCGGCCTTTTCGACCCGGAACTGCACCTGCCCGCCCTTGGCAGCCTCGACGGCCTCCTTGACGTTGGGGGTCACCGTGCCGAGCTTCGGGTTCGGCATCAGGCCACGCGGGCCGAGGATGCGGCCGAGCCGGCCGACCAGCGGCATCATGTCGGGGGTCGCGATCACCCGGTCGAAATCGAGCTGCCCGGCCTGGACCTTCTCGGCCAGGTCATCGGCACCGACGACGTCGGCGCCGGCGGCCTCGGCCTCCGCCGCCTTGTCACCCTTGGCGAAGACGGCGACGCGGACGGTCTTGCCGGTGCCGTGCGGCAGGTTGACCACGCCACGCACCATCTGGTCGGCATGGCGCGGGTCGACGCCGAGATTGAGCGACATCTCGATCGTCTCGTCGAACTTGGCAGTGGCCGCACCCTTGATCGTGCTCACCGCCTCGTCGATGGCGTAGAGCTTCTGCGGATCGACGGCGCCGGCCGCCGCCTTCAGTCGCTTGCCCAGCTTGGCCATCGGCTCAGCCCTCCACCACGTCGAGACCCATCGACCGAGCCGAGCCCACGATCATCGTGGTCGCCTGGTCGAGGTCGTTGGCATTGAGATCCTTCATCTTGGACTCGGCGATCTCGCGGCACTGCGCCACGGTGACCTTGCCGGCGGTGGCCTTGCCCGGGGTCTGGCCGCCCTTCGAGAGCCCGGCCGCCTTCTTCAAGAAGAAGCTGGCCGGCGGCGTCTTGGTGGCGAAGGTGAAGGTGCGATCGGCATAGGCCGTGATCACCGTCGGGATCGGCATGCCGGGCTCCATGCCCTGGGTCGCCGCGTTGAAGGCCTTGCAGAATTCCATGATGTTCAGGCCGCGCTGACCCAGCGCCGGGCCGATCGGCGGCGACGGGTTGGCCTTGCCGGCCGGAACCTGCAGCTTGATGTAGCCGGTGATCTTCTTTGCCATCTAGGCTCTCTCCTCTTCGCGGTCCAAGCGCGCCTGATCGAGGCGCTCCCGCTGCCACGCCGGCTTTTGCCGACGACTCGAAACGATCGCGCGCTAGATGCGCTCGACCTGCGAATACTCCAATTCGACCGGGGTCGCCCGGCCGAAGATCGAGACCGACACGCGCAGCCGGCCCTTGTGGTCGTCGACGTCCTCGACCACGCCCTCGAAGGTGCTGAACGGCCCGTCGGTGACCCGGATCCGATCACCGGTGACGAACGAGACCGACATCCGCGGATGCTCGACGCCTTCCTGCATCTGCGCCTGGACGCGCTCGGCCTCGGAATCGGGGATCGGCGCCGGCCTGCCGCCGGCACCGAGAAAGCCCGTCACCTTGGCGGTGTTCCTGACCAGCGACCAAGTCTCGTCGTTGAGCTGCATCTTGACCAGGACGTAGCCCGGGAAGAACTTGCGGTCGGTCGAGACCTTCTTGCCCCGGCGGACCTCGACCACCTCCTCGGACGGCACCAGGATCTCCTCGAACATCGAGGTCAATCCCTTCTGCTCGGCCTGCTCGAGCACCGCGTCCTTCACCTTCTGCTCGAAGCCCGAATAGACGTGGATGATGTACCAGCGCGCCGCCATCAGCCGCCGAGCCCCAGAATGATCCGGATGCCCCAGGCGATCACCTGATCGACCAGAAAGAAGAACAGTGCTGCCAGGGCCGACATGACCAGCACACTGATCGTCGTCACGGTCAGTTCTTTTCGGGTAGGCCAAGTGACCTTGCTGATCTCTTGCCGCACCTCGCGAACGAACTGCGCCGGCGATGTCTTCGCCATCTCTATCCATTCTCGCTAGCTGAAACCGTCCGGCACCCCGGTGCTGGCCGCATCACGCCCGACCATGACCACCATCGCGGACCACCGGCTGGCAGGAGTGGAGGGACTCGAACCCACAACCCCCGGTTTTGGAGACCGGTGCTCTGCCAATTGAGCTACACTCCTCCGGTGGCCACCTCGTCCGCCCGAGCCGTCACCAACGAGAAGTCACGAACGCCGGACAAGGCCATTGCCCGGTCGCCGCGAAGGCGCCGGGCGCAGGCTGTCTCTAGGGCAAGGACCGATCGAGGGCAAGCCCTCTCGAACATCGCCTGCCCGGCTCGGCAGGTCCTCCCGCCAGTCGACGATCCCGCCGGCCGACGATCCCGTCAGCCGACGATTTCGGCGACGACGCCGGCACCCACGGTCCGGCCGCCTTCGCGGATGGCGAAGCGCAGGCCCTGCTCCATGGCGATGGGCGCGATCAGCTCGACGTTCATCGTCACGTTGTCGCCCGGCATCACCATTTCCGTGCCCTCGGGCAGCTGCACCGTGCCGGTCACGTCGGTCGTGCGGAAGTAGAACTGCGGCCGGTAGTTGGTGAAGAACGGGGTGTGCCGGCCGCCCTCCTCCTTGGTCAAGACGTAGG
>SLRI01000479.1 GCA_007131045.1 Rhodospirillales bacterium | reverse complement strand
GGGGCGAAGCGCCCACCCCGCGGACCGATCTGAAGGCGCGAATGCGCGGTATGTGGCGCTGACCGGCCGGAGCCCGTGCCGTCGCCCCGGGTTCAGTCGCCGGCCGGCGCGACGGCTGCGGCCTCGGCCTCGGCCTCGCGCAGACGCCGCAGTCCGGCCTCGGTCAGCCAGACATGGCGGCGGCCGCCGCTCACCTTCTCGTCGAGCGCGCCCTCCCGCAGCAGCTGCTCGGCATACGCCTTGGCCGCCGCCTTTTGATGGTCCGGCACACCGTGGCCGTGGACCAGGTCGAGGGCGGTCGTCTTGTTGCGCCCGAGCTTGCCCTTCTCGCGCAGCGGCCGCAGCAGGCGGATGAGCAGGGCCGTAGCGTCCAGCTCGCGCTTGGGCTCAGCCGCCGCCGGTGGCCGCACCACCGCGAGCTCGAGAATGGCACGGGCCCTCGCCAGGCTGTCGCCGTCGAGCCGCTGCGACCCGAGGCCGACCTGCAAGCCGCCGCTGCGCAGCCGCTCGAGACAGCTGCGAACCGGCAACTGTGCCTCGACGGCGAGGCTTCTGATCGTCTGACTCGTCATTATCGTCGACCCGGCGGCTCGAGCACAGGGGCAGGCAAATGGCACGGCTATTGGATGTTTCCAAACACCGGAGAGGATTTCGTTCAGCGCGATATGCCACGAATCCTGCAAAGCGAAAAGAGGCGCCGGCAGAACGACCGCCGAAGGCGGCTGGGGTTTTTCCAGCCTCCGAGAAGTGAGGCGAGGACGACGTCGAAAACCGCTGTCGACGGGTCGCGCACTTCGCTAGGAGGGGACGACGGACGATCGCCGAGCAGTGCGAAAGGAGCATCATGAGAACGGTATCCCTGCCCGACGGCGAGAGGGTGCCCGCACTGGGTCAGGGCAGCTGGTACATGGGCGAGCGCGGCACCGCGCGGGCGGCCGAGGTCAGGGCCCTCCGCCAAGGCCTGGATCTCGGCATGACGCTGATCGATACGGCCGAGATGTACGCCGAGGGTGGTGCCGAGGAGGTGGTCGGCGAGGCGATTGCCGGCCGGCGCGACGAGGTCTTCCTGGTCAGCAAGGTGTACCCGCACAACGCCTCGCGGCAGGGGGTGGCCGCGGCCTGTGCCAGGAGCCTCGAGCGGCTCGGCACCGATCGTCTCGACCTCTACCTCCTGCACTGGCGCGGCAGCCATCCGCTGGCCGAGACCGTCGAGGGCTTCGAGCGATTGCGCGAGGCCGGGCTGATCCGGCATTGGGGGGTGAGCAATCTCGACACCGCCGATCTCGAGGAGCTCTGGCGGGTGAGCGGCGGCGGCGCTTGTGCCACCGACCAGGTGCTCTACAACATCACCCGGCGCGGGCCGGAATGGGACCTGTTGCCGTGGTGCCGCGAGCACGGGCTGCCGGTGATGGCCTACAGCCCGATCGAGCAGGGCCGGCTGGCGGCGGGCACAGCCCTCGACCGCGTCGCCGAGCGGCACGGCGTCGACCGCTTCGCCGTGGCCCTCGCCTGGGTTCTGGCGCAGCCGGGCGTGATCGCCATCCCCAAGGCGGCCGATCCGGCGCATGTCGTCGCCAACCGCCGGGCCGCGGAGCTTGCATTGACGGCCGAGGACATGGCCGACCTCGATGCGGACTTCCCGCCGCCCACCCGCAAGCGGCCGCTCGCCATCCTCTGAGCGGGCGGCGGCGGATGGGCTGGTCGACGCGCTACGGGTGGCGTAGGGCAGCGGGGCCGAAGCGACCGCGTGATCGAGGATGAGCGAAGCATGGCCACCGGCGAGAGCACGGCCAGGGCCGAACAGCGGGCGAAGAGCCGGGTCAGCTGGCTCGGGCTCTGGATCAACCTGCCGCTCGGCCTCGGAAAAATTGTCGTGGGCCTCTTCGGCCAGTCGCAGGCGCTGGTCGCCGACGGCGTGCATTCGCTCTCCGACCTGCTCGGCGACATCGCGGTGCTGGTCGCGATCCGGCAAGGGGCGGCGGCGCCGGATGTCGACCACCCTTATGGCCACGGTCGCTTCGAGACCCTGGCCACGGTGTTCGTCGCCGTCCTGCTGCTGATCGCCGGCGCCGGCATCATTGTCGATGCGGTGACCGGGCTGTTCGCCCCGGAGCGCCTGGGCTCGCCCGGCTTGGTGGCCGCCGGGACGGCTGCCGCTTCGATCCTGATCAAGGAGGTGCTCTACCGCCGCACGCTGCTGGTCGCCCGGCGGACCCGCTCCGCACTGCTCGCCGCCAATGCCTGGCATCATCGCTCGGATGCGCTGTCGTCGGGGGTGGCACTGCTCGGGATCCTGGGGGCGATGGCCGGGCTCGCCTATCTCGATGCGGTGGCCGCCGTCATCATCGCGCTGATGCTCGGCCACGTCGCCTGGCAGCACGGTTGGCCGGCCTTGAAGGAGCTGGTCGATACCGGCCTCGACCACGGCGAGCGGGCGACGATCGCCAGGGAAATCATGGCGGTGCCGGGGGTGCGTGGTCTGCGCCAGCTGCGCACACGGCAATCGGGGCCGGTGGCGCTGGCCGATGTCGCGGTCTTCGTCGATCCGACGATCTCGATCACCGAGGCGCATCGAATCAGCGAGGCGGTGAGTGCGCGGCTGGTCGAGCGGGTCGATGCCTTGACCCAGGTGGTGGTGCATGTCGAGCCGGCGGGCCATGCCGACGGGGCGGCAGCGCAGGAAGTGCCGCTGCGGCCGGTGATCGAGGCCGAGCTCGACCGCGCCTGGGCCGCCATCCCGGAAGCCTCGCGCCGGCTCGGCCTCAGGCTCGACTATCTCGATCAGGGTGTCGAGGTCACCGCGATCCTGCCGATCGGCGTCGCGACGAGCGAAGCCGGAGCCCAAGCGCTGGAGCGCCGTCTCGCCGGCGCCGCAGCCGCCCTCCCCCACATCGAGCGCATCCGCCTGGAGCTGGCCATCGACCCCGCAACCAAAAGGAACGAAGGGACCCCGACAGCATCATCCTCCCGGGAGTCCTCTGCTTGACCCGCGTTTCCCTCAAACCACCCCATCGTAGATCAGCTTCAGCCCGGTCAAGAGCACGAAGCCGTAGCACAGCCGGTAGAACAAGAGCTGGTTCACCTTGTCGTGCAGCCAGATGCCGGCGAGCATGCCGAAGGCGGCCACTGGGGCCAGGACCAGCGAGGCCCAGAGATTGGCCGGGCTGAACAGCCCGAGCAGCCAGTAGGGCACGACCTTGGCGGCATTGATCAGGGCGAACAGCACGATCATCGAGCCGACGAAGAGCGTCTTGTCGAGCTTGAGCGGCAACAGGTAGATGTTCGCCGGCGGGCCGCCGGAATGCGCCACCGTGCTGGTGAAGCCGGCGATCCCGCCCCAAAAGGCGGCGCGTTTGGGCGCATGTGGCCGGGGGGCGGCGGCGCCCTTGTCGCGGAGAAAGTAATCGGCGGCAAAGCCCGTTGCGATCAGGCCCAAGAGGACCCGGATCAGATCGTCGTTCAGGTAGTGAAAGGCGAGGCTGGCAACCGCGATCCCCGCCAGAGCACCGGGCAGCATGGAGCTGATGATCCGCCGGTCGAAACGACGCCGATAGGCCCAGACCCCGATCGCGTCCATCAGCATCAAGAGCGGCAAGAGGATGCCGGCAGCGACTGCGGGCGAGACGGCGAGCGCCATCAACGGCACGGCGGCGATGCCGAGCCCGCCGCCGAAGCCGCCCTTGGAGATGCCGAATATCAGGACGGCCGGGACGGCGACGAGATAGAACGCCGGATCGTACAGCACGGGTGGCCGCGATTGCTGCCGAAGAGTGGCGTCGAGGCCGTCGTCAGAGCCCCGCTGCGGCGCGCAACCCGTCCATGTCCCAGGCCCGGAGCAGATCGGTCAGCTGATCGGCCGAGGCGAGATTGCGACCTTCGACCTTGAGCATCGCGCGTCCGCCACCGGCCATGTAGGTGATCTCGCCGCGCCCCGCCGCCGGATCGAAGTCCACGATCGCGTTCTCGCGCCCCATCCGCACGCGTTCCATGTTCGGATTGGCGGCCAGCATCGCGGGATTGCTGAACAGCGCGGCCATGCCCTGGATCATCGGGTTGTCGATGATCAGCTGCGCTTCCATCGAGCCCGAGCCGTCGTCCTCGCTGTAGCGGCGGTTGACCATGGTGCCACCGCCCATGAAGGCCGCCCCCGCCTCGCGGCTGGGCTCGGCCGCGGTCCAGCCCTCCGGCGCCGGCGGGAAGGTCTGGGCGAAGGCGGCGCCCAACAGCGACTGGATCTCGCCGATCGCGAACTGCAGCTCGGTGATGGTGCCGGCATAGTCGCCCTCCTCGAAGAGCTCGATCGCGAGCTCGAGCTGCTC
>SLRI01000398.1 GCA_007131045.1 Rhodospirillales bacterium | reverse complement strand
AGCTGCATGCCGCGATGCCGGCAGACGTTCCAGAAGACCCGGAGCGTGCCGGCATGGTCGCGGACCATCAAGAGCGGCTTCGTGCCGAGGCTCACCGGGCGGACAGAGCCGGGCTCCGGCACCTCGTGGGCGAAGCCGAGGCAGACCCAGCTCGCGCCCCAGAGCCGATCGAGCTCGGCCGTGAAGAAGCCAGGGTCGGTATACGCGGCGTTCGGCAGCGGCGCTGCCAGTCTCGTCTCGGCTGTCACCTCGAATGCCACGGCCATCGCGCGTTCTCCCCCGAACCACATGGCTCAGGCTAACCGAAGGCGCCGGCCCGGACTTTTCTGGCTGCGGCATCGAGGCCGGATCAGGCGGCGCGGCGGGAGAGAAAGCCCGAGATGCGGTGCATCGCGTCCTCGATCGCCTCGATCGAGGCGGCGTAGGAGAAGCGCACGTAGCCCTCGCCGTGCACGCCGAAGCTGGTGCCGCTGATCACCGCGACCCCGGTCTCGGTCAACAGCGCGTCCTGCATCGCCCGCGAGCCGAGCCCGGTGCCCTCGATGTTGGGAAAGGCGTAGAACGCCCCGCCCGGCCGGGCGCAGCGAAAGCCCGGCAGCGCGTTCAGGGCATCGACGATCACCGCCCGCCTGCGGTCGAAGGCGCTGACCATCTCGTCGACCGAATCCTGCGGCCCGTCGAGGGCGGCGATGCCGGCATATTGGGTTGCCGCGTTGACACAGGAATTGACGTTGATCGCGAGCCGGGTGGCCTGCTCGGCCAGGCTCGCCGGCCACACACCCCAGCCCAGCCGCCAGCCGGTCATCGCATAGGTCTTCGACCAGCCGTCGAGGAGAATCAGCCGATCCTGGATCTCGGGATAGTCGGTGAGCGAGGCGTGCGGCACGCCGTCGTAGCACATCCGGGCATAGATTTCGTCCGACATCACGGCGACCTCGGGAAAGGCGCTGAGCCCGGCGACGAACTTGTCGAGTTCGGCCTTGGGCACCACGCCGCCGGTCGGGTTGGCCGGGCTGTTGACGATGATCAGCCGGGTCTTCGGGGTGATCTGCGCCAGCACCTCCTCGGCCGAGAACGCGAAGCCCCGGTCCTCGTAGAGGGCCATCGGCACGGCCTCGGCGCCGGTGAACTCGATCATCGAGCGATAGATCGGAAAGCCCGGGTCCGGGTACATGATCTCGGCCCCCGGCTCGCCGAACATCAGCATCGCAAAGGCCATGGTGACCTTGCCGCCCGGCACCACCACGACGTGGTCCGGATCGACCGCGACGTTTCGCCTGAGCTGCATGTCGCGGGCCACCGCCTCGCGCAGCGCCAGGATGCCGTTCGCCGGGGTGTAGCCGTGATGGCCGTCGCGGAGCGCCTTCACCGCGGCCTCGACGATATGCGCCGGGGTCGGGAAATCGGGCTGGCCGATGCCGAGATTGATGATGTCTCGGCCCGCGGCCTTGAGCGCCATCGCCCGCGCCAAAACCTCGAAGGCACTCTCCGTGCCGAGCCGTGCCATGCCGCTCGCCAGCCGCATCTCTCGTCCTCCCCCATGCTCGATCGCCAGCCCTATAGCAGGCCGCTGGCCCTTAGGCGAGATCGAGGTGTGCGAGATCGGGGAGCGGGCAGGGGCGGCAAAAAAAGACCTGTGAGGCACGTCGCCCCACAGGTTCGAAGTCATAGCCCTCAGCCAGGCTGACAAAGCACGGCTGGCGATCGAGTTATGTGCGAAAAGTCACATAACGGTGCGCCGGCGACCGATTTTCCCGCGGCTAAGCCGCACTGGCACCGGGTTGGACCAGACGGAGCGCGCCGAGCTTGCTGACCTCCAACAGCTCGTTCACCTTGGTGCCGTCATCCGCCGTAGGCAAAAGCAATTGCTGGTAGAGGAGGGAGCGCCCCTTCACCTTGAGCTCGACCAGTTGCAGGTGGGGCACGCCGGTGACGAAGGCGCCGTCGAGATCGAGCCGCAGGGATTCCTCGAGGGTGATCGAGGGGGCATGCACCTGCGTCGCCGGGAGGAACGGTGCCAGCCGGCCATCGTAGGCGCCGGGCCGGAGCCAGTTCGCGTCGGGAACGAGGAGGCGGAAGGTCGGCGTGTCGACGGCACAACGCGGCGGCAGGAAGGCGCCGTCCCGTCGCTCGGACCAATAGCGATAGGCGACGATCAGCGCCGGATCGGCGATGGTCAACGCCGGAATCGGCAAGGAGCGCTTGTGCACCCACTGCATCATGTCATTTCCTCTACCTGAGGTGTTTAGTGCTCCCGCCGCGAGGGGACTTCCTGTCCCCCGGGACCGCCGCGGGCATCCGCATGGCTGTTCTACCTCGCCAGAATGAAGGTCGGGTAAATGCCCGGTCACCGATCTCAGCCGCCGAATATACCCCGGTGCCGCAACAGGTGATCGGCGAGCACGACGGCCAGCATCGCCTCACCCACCGGCACCGCCCGGATGCCGACGCAGGGATCGTGGCGGCCCTTGGTCACCACCTCGGTCTCGGTGCCGCTCCGGGTGATGCTGCGCCGGGCTTGGAGGATCGAGGAGGTGGGCTTGACCGCGAAGCGGACGACGACGGGCTGGCCGGTCGAGATGCCACCGAGAATGCCGCCGGCCTGGTTGGAGAGAAAGACCGGCCCGTCCGGGCCCATCCGGATCTCGTCGGCATTGGCCTCGCCGGAGAGTGCTGCTGCCGCCATTCCGGCGCCGATCTCGACCCCCTTGACCGCGTTGATGCTCATCATCGCCTTGGCGAGGTCGGCATCGAGCTTGTCGTAGACCGGCTCGCCGAGGCCGGCCGGAACCCCCTCGGCCACCACCTCGATCACCGCGCCCACCGACGAGCCCGCCTTCCTGACCAGGGCGAGCTGCGCCTCCCAGCGTGCCGCAGCCTCGGGATCGGGGCACCAGAAGGGGTTCTGCTCGATCACCGCCTGATCGAAGCGGTCGCGGTCGATCGCGTCCGAGCCCATCTGCACCATGCAGCCCCGAATCCGGACGCCGGAGCCCAGAATCTTCCGGGCGATGGCCCCGGCCGCCACCCGCATCGCGGTCTCCCGGGCCGAGCTGCGGCCGCCGCCGCGATAGTCGCGAATCCCGTATTTCCGGTCATAGGTGAAATCGGCGTGGCCCGGCCGGTAGACTTCCGCGATGTCGCCGTAGTCCTTCGAGCGCTGGTCCTCGTTCTTGATCAACAGGCTGATCGGCGTGCCCGTGGTCTTGCCCTCGAACACGCCGGAGAGGATCTCGACCCGATCGGGCTCCTGGCGCTGCGTCGTCCATTTCGACTGCCCGGGCCGGCGCCGGTCGAGCCAGTACTGGATGTCCGCGGGCTCGAGGTCGAGCAACGACGGCACCCCGTCCACCACGCAGCCGATCGCCGCCCCGTGGCTCTCGCCCCAGGTGGTGAACCGGAAAACTGTGCCGAAACCGCTGCCGGCCATGTCAGACCGTCGCGATATCCGGCGCGTCCACCGCCTTCATGCCGACGACATGGTAGCCGCTGTCGACGTGCAGCACCTCGCCGGTGGTGCCCTGGCCTAGATCCGAGAGGAGATAGACGCCGGCACCCCCGACATCGGCCAGCGTGGTGTTGCGCTTCAACGGCGCGTTCAGCTCGTTCCACTTCAAGATGTAGCGGAAATCGCCGATGCCCGAGGCCGCCAATGTGCGCACCGGCCCCGCCGAGACGGCGTTGACGCGAATGCCGTCCCGGCCGAGGTCGGCCGCGAGATAGCGCACGCTCGCCTCGAGCGCGGCCTTGGCGACGCCCATGATGTTGTAGTGCGGCACCACCTTCTCCGCTCCATAATAGGTCAGGGTCAACAGGCTGCCGCCGTCCGTCATCAGCGGCGCCGCGCGCCGGGCGAGCTCGGTGAAGGAGTAGCAGGAGATCAGCATCGTCTTCTGGAAGTTTTCGGCCGAGGTATCGACGTAGCGGCCCTTGAGCTCCTCCTTGTCGGAGAAGGCGATGGCGTGCACGGCGAAGTCGAGCCCGCCCCAGCGCGTCTCGATTGCGGCGAAGAGCGCGTCCATGCTGGCGCTGTCGGTGACGTCGGCCGGCACCAAGAAGTCGCAGCCGACCTCGCCCGCCAAAGGCGAGACACGCTTCTTCAGGGCCTCGCCCTGGTAGGTGACGCAGAGCTCGGCACCCTGGCCAGCGACCGCTTTCGTGATGCCCCAGGCGAGCGACCGCTCGTTGGCGATCCCCATGATCAGGCCGCGCTTGCCGGCCATCAGCGATGCAGCGGTGGTCATGGCCGAGCGCTCCTCGAATCGACGGTTGCAGGAATCGAGGGGACCTTAGAGCCAAGGCAGCCGGAGCGGAAGGGGCTGCTGCCGCGGCGCGCCGTTCTGTGACCGCCCTGCCATGCCGACTCCGGCCTACTCTTCGGCGCGGCGCTCGGCCTGTTGCGCCCGCTCGCGCATGATCGCCGCATTGAGCTGTGCGCCGATGATGAAGATGCAGGCCGAAATATAGAAGAAGAAGAGCGTGAGGATGACGCCGCCGAGGCTGCCGTAGATGATGCTGTAGCGGCCGAAGTTGGTCAGATAGACGGAGTACGCCTTGGTCGCGAGCAGCCAGGAGGCGGCCGAAACGATCGTCCCGGGCAGCACGTCGACCACCCGCAGCTTGCAGTTCGGCAGCAAGAGGTAGAGCGAGAGGGTCAAAAAGAAGAGCAGGGCCAAGCCGCCGCCGTAGCGCACCGCCAGCCCGACCCCCCGCTCGATCCGCTCGTGCTCGGCGAGCCAGGCCATGATGTTGTCGGCGAGCGGTATGCCGACCATCAGCGTCATCGCCGCGATGATGATGATCGAGACCGCCACGGTCATCGCCATGCTGGCCAGGCGATTGTACCAGAAGCTCTGCGGATCGCTGACCCTGTGCGCCATGTTGAGCGCATGCCGGAGGCTCTCGAGCCCCGAGGAGGCGAGCCAGATGGCGAGCAGGATCGAGAAGGTGACCAACGTGCCGTGCGGCGCCCCGCGAATATCCCGGAGCGCCGGCTCCAAAACAACCGCTACCTCGCCCGGCAGCACGTCGAGCGAGATCGCGATGAACTCGCCCGCGGCATCGAGCTGGCCGAGCCAGGCCGCCATCGCCAAGAGAAAGATGAGGAAGGGGAAGACCGCGAAGAAGACGGTGAACGCGATGTAGCCGGCGAGCACGAAGCCTTCGTCGTTGATGAAATGATCCACCGCCGGCCAGAGAATCCGGCGGTACCAGCCGAGATCCGGCGGCCGCATGCGCCGCGTCCGCACCGGCGACGTCCGCCGCTCGAACTCGGTCGTGGCGAAAGGCTCGATCGGCGTCAACCGCACCGGCCGGTAGCGGCCGCGCCGGCCACGCCGCTCGAGATTGGTCGTTCCTGCTGCCATCCGCCCCGTCGTTCCATCCCTGGTCGCGTGGTCGTCGCCACTCAACATCCGTCTCCCGGCGGCGCCGCGAATCAGCGATTCTGCGCTCCACCGTCGCCCATTAACTAGTCAGCCGCAGCCCCCCTGACTATGGTCCCCAGCCAACACCCGGGGCGCAATCTCGTGAGCCGTGCCGCGGGCGAGAGGAAAAGAGGGAGCCGATGACCACCGTCACCATCTTCGACAAGAGCCGCTTGCCCAGCCGCCACGCCACCGTCGGGCCGGGCCGCGCCCCCCACCGCTCGTACTATTACGCCATGGGCCTGTCGCGCGAGGACATGGCGCGGCCGTTCGTCGGCGTGGTGACGACGTGGAACGAGGCGGCGCCTTGCAACATCGCACTCGGCCGCCAGGCCCAGGTGGTCAAGCAGGGCGTGGCGCGGGCCGGCGGCACGCCCAGGGAGTTCACCACGATCACCGTCACCGACGGCATCGCCATGGGCCACCAGGGCATGAAATCCTCGCTGGTCAGCCGCGAGGTGATCGCCGATTCGACCGAGCTCACGATGCGCGGCCACGCCTACGATGCGATGGTCGGCCTCGCCGGCTGCGACAAGTCACTGCCCGGGCTGATGATGGCCATGGTCCGGCTCAACGTCCCCGCCGTCTTCATGTATGGCGGCTCGATCCTGCCCGGCCGGTTCAAGGGCCGCGACGTCACCATCCAGGACGTCTTCGAGGCCGTGGGCGAGCACGCCGTGGGCAAGATGAGCGACGCCGACCTCGAGCTCTTGGAATCCGTGGCCTGTCCCTCGGCCGGCTCCTGCGGCGGCCAGTTCACCGCCAACACCATGGCCTGCGTCTCCGAGGCGATCGGCCTCGCACTGCCCGGCTCGGCCGGCACCCCCGCACCCATGGAAGTCCGCGACCGCTGGGCCGAGGCCTCGGGCGAGGCGGTGATGCGGCTGCTCGAGCACAACATCCGGCCGCGCGACATCGTCACCCTGAAGAGCCTGGAGAATGCCGCCCGCGTGGTCGCGGCCTCCGGCGGCTCGACCAACGGGGCGCTGCACCTGCCGGCGATCGCGCACGAGGCCGGAATCGACTTCGACCTGCACGACGTGGCCGCGATCTTCCGCGATACCCCCTACATCGCCGACCTCAAGCCGGCCGGCAAATACGTGATGAAGGACCTGGCCGAGGCCGGCGGCGTGCCGCTCTTGATGAAGGCGCTCTTCGACGGCGGCTACCTGCACGGCGACTGCATCACCGTCACCGGCAAGACGATCGCCGAAAACCTGAAGGACGTGCCCTTCAACGAGGAGCAGGTCATCGTCCGCCCGACCTCGAACCCGATCACCACCTGGGGCGGCGTCGTCGGGCTCAAGGGCTCGCTCGCCAGCGAAGGGGCGATGGTCAAGGTGGCGGGCCTGCCGAGCCTCCAGTTCAAGGGCCCGGCCCTGGTCTTCGACTGCGAGGAGGACGCCATGGCGGCGATCCAGGCCGAGAAGTACCAGGCCGGCGACGTCATCGTCATCCGCTACGAGGGGCCCAAGGGCGGCCCCGGGATGCGCGAGATGCTGGGCGTCACCTCGGCGATCTACGGCCAGGGCATGGGGGACAAGGTGGCGCTGATCACCGACGGAAGGTTCTCGGGCGCCACCCGCGGCTTCTGCATCGGCCATGTCGGCCCCGAGGCCGCGGTCGGCGGGCCGATCGGCCTCTTGGAGAACGGCGACATCATCGTCATCGACGCTGCCGCGGGCACGCTCGACGTCGAGCTCGATGCCGCCACGCTCGACGCCCGCCGCCAGGCCTGGCAGCCGCGATCCACCGACTACGGCTCGGGTGCCTTGTGGAAATACGCGCAGACCGTGGGCTCGGCCGAGAAGGGGGCGGTGACCCACCCGGGTGCCGCAGCGGAGACCCACGTCTACGCCGATCTCTGAGCCGCCCGATGGCTGAATGGCGGGCGGTACGGTAAAGCCGGGCACCGCCTCGGCGTATGTCGGACGGCGGGACGCGGTGGCGAGGGGCCGGGGCGCGGGCTAGTAGGTTTGTCCGTTCGTCAGCCCCGGAGCCGCCGCATGTCGACGAGATCGTTGGTCGTCCCCGACCGCCGCCTGCCGCTTTCGGCCGTGCTCGGTGAATGCGTCGCTTGTGTCCTCGCGTTCCCGCTGGCAGCCCTCCTGGTCGACCCGGCAATGCTGGCGGGCGAGGCCACCCGGGCGGCGCTGCCGCTGCTGCCCTATGCGCTCTTGCTGCTCAACGTGCTCCTGGTCCTGCTCGACCCGCCGGAGCCCGCCGTCTGGAACGTGCCGCGGGCAATCACCTCTGGCGTCTGGCGGGCGACGCTCTTGTTCATCGGCCTGCTCTGGACGCTGATCCTCAGCGGCAACGGTGCCGCCGTGCCGGTCGGGCTCTTCGTCGTCGCCTGGGGCTGCCTGGTGGCCGCCTCCGCCGTGCTGCGCAGCCTCCGCCTGCTGGGCTCGAGACGCATCCCGGTCGCAGGCGGGCTCTGACCTTTACCTTCGTCGGACGTCCCCCTAGACCACGAGCGAGCGGAAAGGGCGAGGCAGGAGAATGCCGATGGAGTGGTTTACCGAGACGTTGCATGCGGGCTGGCGGCAGCAGATCAAGGTCACCGAGGTGCTCTACCACGACAAGACCGAGCATCAGGACCTGATCCTCTTCGAGAGCCCGCAATGGGGCCGGGTGCTGGCGCTCGACGGCATCGTCCAGACCACCACCGGCGACGAGTTCGCCTATCACGAGATGCTGGTCCACCCGGCCCTTCTGGCGCACGGCCGGGTGCGCAGTGTGTGCATCGTCGGCGGCGGCGACGGTGGGACGCTGCGCGAGGTGGTCAAGCACGGCTCGGTGCAGCGGGTCGTCAAGGCCGAGCTCGATCCCGGTGTGATCGCGTTCTGCAAAAAGTACCTGCCGAGCCTGAGCGACGGCGCGTTCGACGATCCGAGGCTCGAGCTCAGCTTCGGCGATGCTGCCGCCTTCATGGCCCGAGACGGCGAGCGCTTCGACGTCATCCTGGTCGATTCGACCGACCCGATCGGGCCGGGTGCCGCACTGTTCACCGAATCGTTCTATCGCGACTGCCGCAGCCGGCTGAACGAGGGCGGCATTCTGGTGACGCAGGCCGGCAATCCGGCGCTCGCCGCCCAGGAACTGGCCGACGTGATGGCCAGGAAACGGGCGGTCGGCTTCGCCGATGTCGACTTTCTCCTCACCGTGGTGCCCACCTATGTCGGCGGCTTCATGGCGCTGGGCTGGGCCTCGGACGATACCACGCGGCGCCGGGTGCGGATCGACATGCTGCGCGCCCGGCCGATCCCGGAAGGCCTGCGCTACTACACCCCGGAAGTGCACGTGGCGGCCTTCGCGCATCCGGTCTGGGTCGCTAAGGCTGCAGCATCCGCGCCGACCGCGGCCGGCGGCTGAGGCCCGATAAGGCGGATTGGGCGCCGCATTCTGGTCGGCGGCACTCCTTTCGGGTTTAGCCATACCCGGATGCATTCTCGCGTTAAGTGATCAGACTTGTTGCTGCTCGCGATCATGGTTAACTTCATGTTCATAAGTCGCGGGCGATGAACCCGCGATGGCCGCCAGGATCGCAACAACGGCTGAGCCCAATGGACACGAAGAAATCGACGGTGGCAGCCGAACGAGAGGCGGCCACCGCAGCAGAACCGGCAGCGATTGCCGCCGACATGACGGCACGCGACAGCGCGCCCGCTGGCCGGGAGGATGTTGTGACGCTCGAACTGACCGACCTGATCAGCGACAGCAACGGCGAGATCGTGCTGTTCAACGACTCGCATCTGCCGGCGCTGGCCGTGCGTGCCGACAGCCCGCCGGTCGATTCCGGCGCCTTGGGCAGCCACGTCACCGCCGCCGGCGACGATGTCAGCGGCTATCGCTACGTCGCCTTCGACGACGGCACCAAGCTGATCTTCCAGGATTCCATGGACCTCGTGATTCTCGGCGCCAACGGCGATCTCTATGCCTGACGCCAGAGGCCTGACGCCAGGGGCCTGACGCCAGAGGCCTGCACGTCCGATCGGAAACGCGCGCCGACTACTCCGGCCGGCTGAAGGCCTCGCGCTCCTGGTCGTTCATGGTCGCCAGCAGCCGCTCGAGCGCGTCCACGGTTCCCTCGCCGGCCGCCGGCACGAACAACCGGAGCCGCTCGGCGAGCCACAACGCCACCCGGGTGTTGCCGGCTTCCATCTCCTCCTCGAGCTTGGCGCGCACCGTTTCCTCGAGCGAACGTGGCCCCGGCGGCATGCGCGCCTCGCCGCCGTTGCGCACGATCTCCGCGCCATACTGCTCGACGAGGGCGCGAAACAGGCGGCAGGCGGCCTGGCGGCGGCGCAACTGGCTGCGCGAGCAGCCCACCGCCGCCATGATCTCGCGCGGCGGCGCGCCCTCGGCCGTCAGCCACGCGGCCCTGCACCAATCGATAGGCATCAGGCGATCCTGGCCATGAGCGACGTTTCCCCGTGACGTTCACAACGGATGGGGATCATAGCGGAATTTGATCCTATTTTCAACGGACTTGCGGCCGTTTTCAACCAGTGGTAGAAAGCGGTATGGTCGACCAGCCGGAAAGTCACCTCGCATCGGGCCAGGACTTGGCCGCCGAAAACGCTGCCGACATCGCGGCCCTGCGCCGCGCGCTCGAGGCGGCCGAGCAGCGGCTCGACGAGCGCGGCCGCTTTCTCGCCACCATGAGCCACGAGCTGCGCGAGCCCATGAACGGCGTGCTCGGCATGGCGCGGCTGCTGCGCGACACCCCGCTCGACGCCGAGCAGGGCGGCTATGTCGATGCGGTGATCGGCTCGGCCGAAGCGTTGATCACGCTGATCAACGACATCCTCGACCTCTCGCGCATCGATGCCGGACAGTTCGCGCTCAACCCCGTCGACTTCGCGCTCGGCCCGTTCTTCGAGCGGCTGGCCATCCTGTTCGAGCGGCGCGCCACCGCCAAGGGCATCGGCTTCGCGCTCGAGCTCGGCCCTGACCTGCCCGAGATCGCCCGCGGCGATCCGGGGCGGCTGCGGCAGATCGTGACCAACCTGGTGACCAACGGCATCAAGTTCACCAGCCAGGGCGGGGTCCGGCTCGAGGTCCGCCCGACGGCCGCGGCAGAAGGCCGGCTCGGGCTCGAGCTCCGCATCGCCGATACCGGCATCGGCATTCCGCCCGAATGCCGCGACCTGCTGTTCAGCCCATTCGGCCAGGCCGACCAGTCGACCGCCCGGCTCTATGGTGGCAGCGGCCTCGGCCTGATGATCGCGCAACGCCTGGCCGGGCTGATGAACGGCAGGATCAGGCTCGAGGCGAGCTCGGCCGAAGGCACGGTCTTCGCCGTCAGCCTCGAGCTCGAGCCGCCCCAGGAGACGGCACAGCGGCGAACCCGGGCGGCCATTGCCGGCTGTCGGCTGCTGATCGCCGACGACCAGCCGCGCTCGGCCCAGGTCACGGCGGACCTCGCCCGGCTCTGGGGCGTCGAGGTGCGGACCGCCGCCAGTGCTGCCGAGGCCTTCACGGTGCTCCAGGAGAGTGCGGATCGCGGCGCCCCGTTCGATTTCGCGATCATCGACCGGGCGCTGCCCGATCAACGCGGCGACACCCTCGGGCCGCGGATCCGGGCGATCCCGGCCCTGGCCGCGCTCAAGCTGCTGCTCACCGTGGCCGCCGGCGTGCGCGGCGATGCGGCGGCGGTCCAGGGCATGGGCTTCGACGCCTATCTGCAAAAGCCGGTGACCGCGAGCACCCTGCTCGACGGCCTGCAGCAGCTGCACGGTGCGGACGGCGGCGGCGAGCTGGTCACCGTGCACAGCGTCGGCGAGCGGCGCGGCCGGCCGCTGCGCCTGTTGATCGCCGACGACAACCCGGTCAATTGCCGCCTCGCCGGGATCATGCTGGAGCGGGCCGGCCACGCCGTCGCCACAGTGGTCAACGGCGCAGAGGCGGTCGAGCGGGTGGCGAGCGAGCCGTTCGACGCGGTGCTGATGGACGTGCAGATGCCGGTGATGGGCGGTCTCGAGGCCACCCGGCGGATCCGCGCGCTCGCCGATCCGAGCCGCGCCGGCGTGCCGATCATCGCGATCACCGCCAATGCCATGCAGGGCGACGATGCCGACTGCTACGCCGCCGGGATGACCGGCTACGTCACCAAGCCGATCGACCGGGCGGCGCTGCTCGAAACCATCGACCGCCTGACCGCCTGAGAGACCAATCGAGCCGGGCGCTCAGACGCCGCGGCTGCGCTCGGCGAAGCTCCGCAGCCGCCGCTTGGCGGTATCGAAGGCGCCGGTCATCGCTCCCTGCAGATCCGCCACCGGCTCGCGGCTGACCACCAGCTCGCGCCCCGGCAAGGCGAGCTCGATCCGCACCGCATAGGTCTTGGCCTTGATCTGGTTGCGATGCGGGCTGTCGATGACCACCCGCGCCCCGGTGAGGCGGTCGTAGAGCTCCTCGAGCTTGGCCATCCGTGCGCGAATATCGGCTTCCAGCGCATCGCTGTGCGGCAGGTTGTGAAAGGTGATCTGCAGAGGCTTGTCCATTTTTTCTCCGCGCATCTCGAAAGAGCGTCGCCCACGCGAGGCGCGCCGGCCGCCCGACCGGCAATGGAAGAAGTGTTGTGGAAACCACCCGCCGCGTCAACCGTGAGCTGAGAGATTGCGACAATGATCGCTTGATAGGCGATATTTTATCCATATAATCGCGCATCAGTTGATATCGATCGGCACACGGAGACGATGGCATGCGCGGGCGACCCAGGGGTGCGACAGGGCGAGGCACCTGCCTCGCGCTTTGGCTGGCAGCGGTCGCGGCACCGGCACTCCCGGCGGCGGCGCAGACCGAGACCGGCCAGCTGACGGTCAGCGCCACCGTGCTCTCCGGCTGCACCCTGATCGGCGGCACCCTCGACTTCGGCAACTACGTCTCCGGCCAGCTCGGGGCGCTCGATGCGGCAGGGCAGATCGGCTTCGTCAATTGCAGCGGCGAGCTCACCTTCGAGCTCGATGGCGGCATCGCGGGCGACATCAACAACCGGCGAATGAACGGCCCGGACGCCACGCTCGCCTATCAGATCTACAGGGAAGGAAACCGCACCTCGATCTGGGGCACCGGCGGCAACGCCTTCGTCCTGCCGCTGCCGGAAGGCGCCACCCCCTCGACCGGCAACCTCACCGTGCACGGCCGCATTCCCGGCGGCCAGGCGGTGCCGGGCGGCAGCTACACCGACATCGTCAACATCACCCTTTCGTTTTGAGGCGCCCCATGCGCTCCCTCGTCCGCGCGGCCGCTCTGGCCGTCATCGTCCTCGCCGCCGCCTGGCAGCCGGCGGCGTTCGCCACCTCGCTCAGCGTGGCGCCGACGCGTGTCGAGCTCGGCCCGACCGCCCGCAGCGGCTCGATCGTGCTCGAGAACACCGGCACCACCACCACCACCGTGCAGGTCGAGACCTTCGCCTGGCCCCGCGGCCACTCGGTCGAGGCGCTCGAGCCGACCCGCGGCCTCCTGGCGGTGCCCGCCGTCTTCGTCCTGCCGGCCGGCGAGCGCCAGGTCATCCGGGTCGCCAGCCGCGAGCCGGCGGCCGGCGACGTCGAGACGGCCTATCGCCTGTTGATCACCGAGGTGCCGACCGAGGACCCGACCAGCGCCGCCGGCATCCGCTTCGCGCTCCGCCTCAGCCTGCCGGTCTTCATCACCCCGCCGGCAGCTCGGGCGGCACCGAGCTGGAGCTGGCGGAACGGGGCCGGCGGGCGCAGCCTCGAGGTGCAGAACGACGGCAACGCCCATCTCCACGTCCGCCGCCTGGTCATCCGCGAGAAGGCCACCGGACGCCTGCTGGCCGAGATCGAGCAGCCGAGCTACGTCCTCGCCCGAGGCCGGCACAGCTGGCCCGACCTGGTGCCCGCCGCCGCCGGTCCGCTGGCCGTCGAGGCGGTCACCAACCTGGGCGAGCTGAGCCTTGACCTGGACGGCTGAACGGCTCGCCGGCTGGCTCGGCCGCGGCCTGCTGCTGGGCCTCGGCACGGCCGGCCTGCCGCTGGCCCCGGAAGTGCGCGCCGAACCGCTGGGGCCGCCGGCGATCACCGGGCCCTCGGCCGCCGAAGCCGCGGCCCGGGCCGCCGAGCGGCGGCGAAGCCGGATCCTGGACGCGCTGGCCGGCCTGGAGACCCCGCCCGCCACCGCCGAAACCGCGGCACTGCCGGAAAGACTGGCGACGCCGGGCGTCAGCGAAGCCACTCCCCCGCAAGCCGCCGGCATGATGGTGCCGGCACCGAGCGCCGTCGCGGCACCGAGCGCGCCGTCACCCCCGGCGCCGCCGCTGCTGGAGTTGTTGCCCGAGCAGCTCGACGCGCTCGAGCAGGGCGAGGAGATCGAGCCCGAGGCCGGGATCAGCTTCAGGCGCGACCCGCTCGACCTGCCGCTGCTCGAAGTGGACCGCTGGCTCGAATGGGTGCTCTCGGTGGTTCTCAACGGGCGCGAGCTCGACGACGCCATCCTCGTCATCGAGGAGCCGCGCACCGGCCGCCTCGCGGTCGAGCTCAGCGTCGCCCGGGACTGGCGCCTGCGCATCGATCCCGACAGCCTGCTCTCGTTCGAGGGCGTGCCGTTCCTGCCGCTCGATGCCGTCGATGGGCTCGAGAGCACGCTCGACCCGTTCGCCCTCGTGCTCACCCTCGAGATCCCGCCCGAGGCGTTCGAGCCGGTGCGCATCGATATCGACCAGCGCACCGTCTTCACCCCGACCCCGGGCACCGGGGCGTTTTTCGACTACGACCTCCTGCTGACCGCCGGCGAGAACGTCTCCGACCGGCTCGACGGCCTGTTCGAGACCGGCCTCTTCGCCGCCGGCAACGTCCTGATCAGCAATTTCCGGCTGCAGGACGCCGCCGGCGAAACGGACCTGCAGCGGCTCGAGACTACCTTCACCCGTGACTTCCCGGACCGGCGCGCCAGCTTCCGCCTCGGCGACAGTCTGACCCAGGGCGGCTCCTTCGCCCAGGGCGTGCGCTTCGGCGGCATCCAGTGGGCGACCAATTTCGCCACCGATCCCGCCTTCGTCACCTTCCCGCTGCCGAGCATCGGCGGCCTCGCCGAGCAGGAGTCGGTGGTCGACGTCATCGTCGACAACCTGACCCGGGCGACCGAGACGGTGAGCCCGGGGCCGTTCGCCATCGACAACGTACCGGTGGTCACCGGCGGCGGCGAGGTGCAGCTGCGCGTCACCGACCTCCTGGGCCGCGAGCGGCTGACCACCCAGTCCTACTATGTCAGCACCCGGCTGTTGCGCCGGGGCTTGAGCGACTTCTCCTACGAGGCCGGCTTCAGGCGCGAGCGGTTCGGCGAGAGGAGCTTCGACTACGGCGATCTTCTGGCCATGGCGACGCACCGCTACGGCTTCACTAACTGGCTGACCGGCGAGGTGCACGCCGAGGCCGAAGCCGACCGGCTGAGCCTGGTCGGTGGCGGTGCGGTGCTGCTCGGCCCCTTGGGCGTGTTGAGCGGCGGCGTCGGCGGCAGTCTCGACGACGACGAGGGCCGTGGCGTGGTCGGGCAACTGGCCTACGAATATCTCGGCCGCCGCTTCAATCTCGGCGCCCGCACCCGCTACACCTCGAGCGATTTCCGCCAGGCCGCGGGTGACGACGGCCGGTTGCAGCGGGTCGACCAGTTCAGCATCGGCTTCGACGCCCTCGATTTCGGCCGCATCGGCCTCCTGCTCCTCAACCAGGAGCGCAACGATGGCGCCGACCGGCGCTCGGCGACCGCGAGCTACAGCCTGCCGATCGGCCCGGGCGCCCTCGTCGTCAACGCCGCGCGGACCATCCGGCCCGACCGCGACTACGCGCTGACCGCGGCCTACGCGCTGCCGCTCGGGCCCACCCGGAGCCTCACCGCGACCGGGCGGCTCAGCAACGACACCGATCGCGCCCGGCTGCAGTACAACCGCACCCGCGGCGCCTCCGAGCTCGGCCTCGACTATCGCATCGCCACCGAGATCGGCGACGACAACCGGCCGATCGACGCCCGCTTCGCCTACCAGACCAGCTATTTCGGCAGCGATCTAGACGTCGAGCGGTTCGCCGGCGACAACCGCTTTCGCCTCGGCGTCAACGGCAGTGCCGCCGCCGTCGATGGGACTTTCGGCATCACCCGGCGGATCGGCCGTTCCTTCGGCCTCGTCGATCTGCCCGGCTTTCCCAATGTCCGGGTCTATCTCGACAATCGCGAGGCCGGGACCACCGATGCCGCGGGCCGCTT
>SLRI01000547.1 GCA_007131045.1 Rhodospirillales bacterium | reverse complement strand
TCGATCTTGGTCAGCACCAGCTCCATCCGGCGCATCGCCTCGTCCCAGTCGACGTCGGACATGACCGAGAGGAAGCCGGCGTTGATGCCGCCTTCGATCAGCCGTTCGGTGTAGGGCGGATCGAGGGTGTAGATCGGGGTGAGCGAGTCGAGGACGAGGGTGTCCCGGTGCAGATCGGTGTCGGGCATTAGCCGACCAGTCGCTCGAAGGTCCGCAGCCAGTTGCCGCCGAGGACACCCTGGATGGCGTCCTTCGCGTAGCCGCGGTCGATCAGGCGCTGGGTGAAGTTGGGCAACTGGCGGATGCCCTCGATGCCCTTGGGATAGGTCTGATGGAGAAAGTCCTCGACCGTGCCGAAGATGTCGGGGCGAAGGGTGCGCCAGCGCCGGGATTCGGGGAGGACCACGCCGGCTGCCTTGTAGGCCTCGGTGAAGTCGAAGCCGAAGCCGACATGCTCGATACCGACGAGGTCCCGGTAGTAGTCGAGGTGGTCGAGCAGGTCGTCCAGGGTCGGGTTTTCGGGCTTGACCGTGCGGGGCAGGGCGCAGACGCCGACCATGCCGCCCTTGGCGACGATGGCCTTGGCCGTTTCGTCCTTGGTGTTGCGGTCGTTGGCGACGAAGCCATAGGGGTTGGAGTGGGTGCAGACGGCCGCACGGGCGCGCTCGGTGGCCTCGGCCCTGGCCTGGTGGCCGGAATGCGAGAGGTCGAGGAGCATGGGCTGCTCGTTGACCGCATCGACGAATTCCTGGCCGAGGAAGCTCAATCCGGCGTCGCGGTGCTCGCCGCAGCCGTCGGCCAGAAGATTGCCCGGGGTGTAGGCGAGGCCGATGATCCGGCAGCCGAGGCGCGCAAGGAGACCGACGCGCCAGAGCTTGTCCTGGACCATGGACGCGCCCTGCGTGCCGAGGATGACGCCGAGCTTGCCCTCTTGCTTTGCCCGCCTGGCGTCCTCGGCGGTCTTCACCTGCAGCATGATCGGGCTCTTCTCGACCCGCTCCAGGCCGAGCTCGATATTGCGCAAGGTCGTCTCCCAATCGGCCTCGGCCGAGAAGGTGACGTTGCAGACATTCACCCCGCCCTCGAGGATCCGCTCTGTATAGGGCGATTCGAGGGTGTAGTAGAGCGACAGGCAGTCGAAGACGAGGCTGCCTCTGGTCAGCGAAACAGCCTCATCGCTGGCGAATAGGTCGGGGTCAGTGGCCATGGTGGCTTCCTTGTTTGGTTGTGGCGGCGCCGTCGCGCAGCGGGCGGCCGAGGGCCGTCAGCACGGCGAGCTCGCCGAAGCCGAAGCAGGCATCTAGGAGGTCGCGGGTGGCACCGGCACCGAGGGCAGGCTCGGCGCAGGTGTGGAACTTGGCGCGCAACTCGTCGTCGGTGAGCGGGCGATCGGGGTGGCCGCGGGGGATGCTCACAGACTCCCTGACCGTCCGACCGTCCTCGAGGCGGATCTCGACCGCCGCCCGGTCGGTCGTGGCACCGGCGGTGCCGGCTGCGGGCTGGCCGGCGTCGGGGGTGGCGGTGATCTTGGCGCGCAGTGCTTTCGTGTCGGGGTCGGTGATGGCGTCCTCGGTGAAGGCGTCGAGCCCGGCCTGCCCGTGGCGCAGGGCGACGGCGACGCAGTGCTGCAGGCTGAAGCGGGCCTCGGCGTCGTTTCGGGGTTCGGGGTACATCAGGTTGTTATGGGCGATGCTGGGCAGGGTGACCCGGACCGCCGCGATCTCGTCCACGGCGATGCCACCGTCGCGCAGGGCTCGGGCGGCGTCGATCGGGCGATGGGCGCTAGCACAGCAGGGGTAGGGCTTGACCCAGATGCCGTGCCGCTCGAGGGCCGGCGGGCTGTCGAGGGTGTGCAGCACAGTGGCGAGGGGCCGCGCATCCGGGGCACCGAACAGGGTCTCGAAGCCCCAGGGGCCTTCATAGGCTTCCTCGGCCGCGGTCATGCCGGCGGCGGCGAAGCCGGCGGCCATGATGCCGGCCTTGGCGGCGAAGCCGGCGTGCAGGTGCTTGGTCATCGTGCCCATGTGCGCCCGGCTGCCGGCGGCGAGGCTCGTCGCCATGGCCAGCGCCGCCCGGCTCTGCGCCTCGTCGAGACGACGCAGCCGGGCGCAGGCGGCGGCCGCGGCAGGCGCACCCATGGTGACGGTGGTGTGCCAGCCCAGGGCGTAGTGGCCCTGGTTCATCGCAAGCGCCAAAAGGGTCATCACCTCGAAACCGACGATATAGGCATCGAGGGCGGCGCCACCGTCGGCACCATGCGCTTCGCCATCGGCGAGGATGGCCGGGACCAGGACGGCGCTGACGTGGCTGAGTGCTGGCTCGAGCACGTCGTCGTAGTCGAGGGCATGCGCGGCAACGCCGTTGACGAGGGCAGCCCAGGGGGCGGCCAGGCCGCGGCCTCGGCCGACCACGCTCGCCGGCCCTTCACCCCAGGGTGCCACCGTCTGATAAGCGAGGCGCGTGGAGGCTTCGCCGGCGCCGGCCACCATGCAGCCGACCGTGTCGACGAAGGCGCGGGCGGCGCGCTCGCGCAGCGCTGCCGGCCAGGTGCGCGGCGTTTGGGCGACGTAGCGGGCGAGGCGGGTGGTCGAGCTCATGCCGGTGTCGTCTCCGGGTGCCGTGCCGGCTGCCAGCGCGCCGCTTCTGCTGCGAAGTGGCAAGCGCTCCAATGGCCGTCGGCGAAACTGTGGCGGGCGGGCGCCTCTCGGCTGCAGATGGCCCGAGCCACGGGGCAGCGGGTGTGGAAGCGGCAGCCGGGGGGCGGGTCGGCCGGGGAGGGGACGTCGCCGGTCAGCGGGGCGGTGCGCCTCGCCCGGGCGCGGACGGGGTCGGCCACCGGGCTCGCGTCGAGCAGGGCCCGGCTATAAGGGTGGCGCGGCAGGGCGAACAGGCTGTCGGTCGGGCCCTCCTCGACGACCTCACCCAAATACATCACGGCGACGCGGTCGGCGAACGAGCGGACGACGCCGAGATCGTGGGTGATGAAGAGGTAGGCCAGGCCGTCCTCGCGCTGCAGCCGGCGCAGCAGGTCGAGGATCTGGGCCCGGATCGAGATGTCGAGGGCGGAGACGGCCTCGTCGGCGACGATCAGCCGGGGCTCGACGGCGAGCGCCCGGGCGATGCCGATGCGCTGGCGCTGGCCGCCCGAGAACTGGTGCGGGTAGCGGTCGAGAAAGCTCGGGCCGGGGCTGAGGCCGACCCGATCGAGCAGGCGAACGACCGCATCCGCACGGTCGCCCGAGGTCACGACCCGGTGGCGCTCGAGCGGCTGGGCCAGGGTCTGCAGCACGGTCTTTCGGGGGTTGAGCGAATCGTAGGGGTCTTGAAAGACCATCTGGACGTGGCGGTGGTAGTCGCGGCGGGCGTCGGCGGTCTGGCCCACGACCTCGGTGCCGGCGAAGCGGATGCTGCCGGCGGTGGGCTCGACGAGGCCCAGGATCGCCCGGCCGAGCGTGGTCTTGCCACAGCCGGATTCGCCGACCAGGGCGAGAATCTCGCCCTCCTCGAGGGTCAGGTCGACGCCGTCGACGGCGTGGACCATGCCGCGCGGGCGGCGAAAGAGACCGCCGCCGATGGGGAAATGGACCTCGAGGCCGGTGATCTCGAGCAGCGCCGTCATGCCTTCTCACCATGCAGCCAGCAGCGGGACTCACGTCCCTCGCCGACGCGGAAGCTCGGTGGCGCCTCGGTGGCGCAAGGGGCGAAGCGTTCGGCGCAGCGGGGGTGGAAGCGGCAGCCCGACGGCGGGCGCACGAGGTTGGGTGGCTGGCCCTCGATGGTCTGGAAGTCCTCCACCCGGCGGTCGATGTCCAGGGTCGAGCGAAGGAGTGCTCGGGTATAGGGGTGGCGGGGGTCGGCGAAGAGCTGGTCCACGGTGGCGGCCTCGACGATCTCGCCCGCGTACATGACGTAGACCCGATCGCAGTAGGCGGCGACCAGGCCGAGGTCGTGGGTGATCAGCAGCATGGCGCTGCCGAGTTCCCGGCGGATGGTGGCCAGGAGCTCCATGATCTGTGCCTGGATGGTGACGTCGAGCGCGGTGGTCGGCTCGTCGGCGATCAGGAGCTCCGGCGCGCAGGCGATGGCGATGGCGATCAGGACGCGCTGGCGCATGCCGCCCGAGAGCTGGTGCGGGAAGTAGTCGAGGACGTTGTCGGGGGCTGGGATGCGCACCCGGATGAGGGCTTCGCGGGCCTTGGCGCGGGCCGTTCGGCGGTCGAGGCCCTGGTGGATGCGCAGCGCCTCGGCGATCTGGTCGCCGACCCGAAAGACCGGGTTGAGGAAGGTCATCGGGTCCTGGAAGATCATCGCGAGCTTGTCGCCGCGCAG
>SLRI01000437.1 GCA_007131045.1 Rhodospirillales bacterium | reverse complement strand
CCGGCATGGTCCAGCTCGGTGCCGGCCTGACGCTCTTTTGAGCCAGGCGCTGTCGGGTGAGGCTGCGCGCCAGCACCCGGCAGAGGCCCTCGGTGAGCGCCGGATGCTCGCGGGCGAGGTCCTGAAAGACCACCCGGTGCAGGCGGAAGAGCCGGCCGGGGCTCGAGGCTGTGATCTCCGGGGCGATGATGTTGGGGTCGGCCAGCGCCGTCTCGCCGACATAGGAGTCCGGCCCCAGCGTCTCCTTCTGCCCGCCGGCCCAGGTCACCTCGACGCTGCCGCGATCGACCAGCCAGGCATCGAGCAGCGGCCCGCCCGGGCGCTGGACCAGCATGCCGGCGGTGACCTCGCACTCCTCGACCGAATGGAGCACGGTCTCCAGCACCGAGAAGGGCAATTCGGCGAACAGCTCGAAACGCTTGAGCCGGAGGATGCCGACCAGTGCAGCACTGTCGGTCAGGGCCGCAGCCTTCCGTGCAAATCTCATCGGCGGCTCTTCCTCTGCTTGTGGCGGGCCACTTCGGACCAGCGTGACGGCGGCTCTCAGCCAGCGATCGCCGGCACCGGCCAAGCTGTCGAGCAGCTCTTCCGGGGGAGCTGCGGCGGGCGGCGAGGCTGCGGCGGGCAGTGCAGGCGGGGAGGCCGGCGACAGATGCAGCTGCTCGAGAAGCGGGATGTAGCGCCGGGCGAGCAGGCCGTGGCGGAGCGAGACCAGCCCGTCGATGGTGCCCGCGCGCAGCCGGGCGTCGACCTCGCCCAGCGCGTCCTCGAGCTGACGGGCATGCTCGGCATCACCCAGTGCCGCGAGGCCGCTGAACAGCAAGCCGGTGATCTCGTGGGCATGGTCGAGCACGGCGGCGCGTACCGGCGCCAGCGCCGGGTCCGCGCCAAAGGCCAGGCGCTGCAGCAGGCGGGCGTCACGCTCGGCACTCGAGGCCAGATTGGCGATCAACTCGCGCAGCAACCGGCGTGCCCGGCGGTCGCCGATCCTGGCCAAGAGCTCGATCAGGCCGCGCGCCTGGGCCGCAGAAAGCGCCGGGTCCAGCAGCCTGCCGCCGGCAGCGATCCGGCCGACGGCGCGCGCTGCCTCGGGCAGCAGGATCTCGATCGCCGCCTGCCGCATCGTCCGGCTGGGCTCGGCCAAGGCCGGCCAGGCCAGCGCCAGGCGCGCCCGGAATCGGGCCTCGTCCGCTCGGCTGGTCTCAGCGGCTGCCGGCTGGTCCAGCGTGCGCGCCATGCAGCGCAGCGCGGTGGCACGATGGCTCGGCAGCGGCGAATGGCGGAGCGCCTCGACGAAGGGCTCGAGGGTCGCGGCAGCCGTCTCGATCGGCAGCCGGCAGAGCGCATCGAGCAGGGCGGGCCGGAGGATCTCGTCGCTCGCGAGCCCGGGCAGCCGGGCCAGCCGCTCGAGCACCGGTTGTGGGGCACGGCGGATCACCGACGATAGCCGGCGGCGGATCGCCGGCGGGACCTTGGGGGTCCCGGATTCGAGCTCGAGCAGGGCTGCGCGATAGGAACCGGGTGGGGCCGCCTGAAGCTCGTCGTTCGCCGGCAGGCCGGCGAGGAACCGGGCGGTCGCCAAAAGCTCGATCGCGGCCGGGTCACTGCCGCTCGCCAATGCCGCTTCGAGCAGCCTGGGCGGTGCGGCCCCGAGCACGCCTGCCAGCCGCAGCCAATCGGCCTCAATGAGCCTGGGGGCCGCGGCCAAGAGATCGGGCAACAGGCTGTCGAGATCGAGCGCCCCGTTCAGCGGTGCCGTCTCCAAGAGGTCGAGCGCCAAGAGGAGATCGGCGCGGCGCCCCGATCGGGTCAGCTGGACGAGCTGCACCGCGTCGAACCGCGGCCGGCTCGGGCGCGGACGGCCAGCGGCAGCGGTGCGGCCGTGGCGGACCTGCTGCAGCAGGGTCGGCAGATAGCGCCGCGCGACCACGAGGTTGAGGGCGATGAAGAAGCCGGCGGCAACCAGTGCCAGGACCGTGGCGCGGAAGATGCTGTCGGTCGCCGGCAGGAGGGCCAGTGCCAGACCGGCCGTGGCCATGCCCATCGGGTAGAAGATGCCGTCGGCCAGGGTTCGCGCCCGGCCGTGGATCGCCACCGGCAGCGCGCCGTAATTGGTGGCGTTGACCGGCTCGAAGACGCCGTTGGAGACGGCCTCGGTGTTGACGTGGGCGACGATCGCCCAGCCGAGCCGCGGCTGGAACAAGAGCGCCAAAAGGCAGACGAACGAGGTGACGGGAAAGAGCAGGTTGCGAAGATACGGCCCCGCCTGCTCGGTCACCCGGGCGGCGCCGAACCAGAGGACGGCGAACTCGGCCAGCTGCAGGGCGGCGAACAGGAGGGCGAGAAACCGCCCGAGCTCCGCCTCGGCCGGGAAGGTCTCGGCATAGACCGCGTAGGCCAGGTATTCGGTGATGCTGTAAACCGCGGTCAGCAGCAGCGAGTTGAGGGCGAGCAGCAGCGCGAAGGGGTGGCGGCGGAGGAACCGGCCGAGCTCGCCAGGGCGCATCGGCCCGGCCCCGTCCCCCGGCCCCTCGCCAGCGGCCGAGTAGGCCCCGGCGAGGTCCGTGGCCGACCTGCCGAGGGCGAGCACTGCCAGCGTCGACAACAAAATCACCGGCCAGAGCAGCCACTCGACCGGCAGATGCGCGAGCGCGCGCTCGGCCGCGATCCCGGCCGCACTGCCACCGGCGGCGATGGCCAGGTAGAACCGCGTGGTCAGGCGGCGCAGGCGAAGGTTGTCGAAGAGGGCGGCGGCGAGCACCCAAAAGACGATGTCGGTGACGATGTCGTAGACGTGCGCGGCGATCAGGATCGCTGCCGGCGCCATCGGCCAGTCCAGGCCCAGGGCCAGAAGCAGCCCGGCCGTGCCCAGCGCGACGAGGCAGGCCAGGCCCGGCAGCAAATGCCGGTGCGGGGTGCGGTCGATGACGACAGCGAGGCCGAGCGAGACGGCGGTCGCGATGGCGGCCAGGGCCAGATAGAGGATCGGCAGGGCCTCGATGCCCTGCCGGGCCAAAAAGAGCGTGGTGCCCGAGGTGTAGAGGAGCACCTTGCCGGCGCTCATCAGGGCGGCAACGAGCACCAGGCGCCAGGCCGGATCCCGCCACCAGCCGGCGAGGGTGCCGGGGCACGACCGTTGCATCGCCGATCTCTTCCCGGGCCGAAGACCTATGCCGGAGCGCCCGCTTTATCGGCGGCCCCTGTGGCGGCGGCGAGCGCGCGCCGGTCCGCTTCCGGCACGGCGAAGCGGCCGACCACGTCGTTTGCCAGGTAGTAGAGGCGGCGCTCGCGCGGCAGATCGCGGAACGGGCCGATGACACCGCGGCAGTCCGCAGCCCCGCAGGCGCAGACCAGCCGCTCCGGGGTGTCGCCGATATAGGTGGAGTAGTCGTAGGTCAGCTCGTCGCCGGCGGCGATGTCGGCCAGCGCCACCATCCGATAGCCCAGAGGTGTGAGACGCAGGCCGGTGTTCGGCCGGCAGCTGTGATTGATGAAGTCGTCGATATTGCCGTTGGGCAGCAGGAAGGCGTCGTGGTCGACCTGGAAGAGGTCCTGGCTCAGGTCGTGGCCGCGGCTCAGCGCCTCGACCAGCGTCATCACGCCGTCGTAGTAGTCACCGTCCTCGTCGACGATCAGCGTGCTGCCCCGGGCGACCGGTTTGGCGGCAAACAGGCCGTAGCCGCGATCGGCCGTTGCATCGAGATAGACGTTCAGGCACTTGCTGAGCTTGAAGAGCTGGACCATCGGATCGCGCATCGGCGCTACCATCTCGTCAGGGTGGACAGATCGAGCCCCGGCACTGGAGACTGCCCGGGGTGCTTCGCGTTCGTAGGTGATTTCAACCAAAAAGTATATATGGCGGATTAATTTATCGCATAACGCGAGTTGCGCCGCTGCATTCGTCGCCCGCACCGGCAAACCCCCTCGAAAGCGCACCGCACAGCCTCTAAAAGGAACGGGTTCCGCAGCCGTCCTGGACAGCACCGATGTCGACCCTCGGTCTCACCGATCTCTACGCCGCCCGGCAGCGCATCGCCGGCCGGGTTCGGCGCACCGCCTTGCAGCCCTCGCCCTCGCTTTCGGCCCTGGCCGGCGGCGAGGTGCGCTTGAAGCTCGAATGCCTGCAGGAGACCGGCTCGTTCAAGCTCAGAGGGGCGACGAGCAAGCTCGCGGCCCTCTCGGCCGAGGAGCGGGACCAGGGCGTGATCGCGGTCTCGACCGGCAATCACGGTCGCGCCGTGGCCTTCGCGGCAAAGCGGCTGGGCGTGCGGGCGGTGGTCTGCCTGTCGAAGCTGGTGCCGGCGAACAAGGTCCGGGCGATCCGGGATCTCGG